>CAZNBD010000042.1:1971-6994 GCA_964571405.1 uncultured Bacteroides sp.
AGCGGGCAGCATAATTTTACTATAGCAACATTATGCATGCTCTCAACGTTCTTCGGCCAACCGATAATCACAGTTGGATAACACAGTTCATTTTTGTTCTCACTCTCTTGGTTTGAAGCGGGGGGGGAGGGCGGAGGCGATGGCGGTGTAGGATTTTGCCATGAGTTCTGAGAGTTCGTGGCGACCGCCTTCCGGTGCGTGGATGGGCTGGTGGATTGTGAGGTGGATGTGGCCGTAGCGCGGCAGGGTGGCTCCGCGGGGCAGGATGTCATATGCTCCGTCTATGCTGACGGGTACCACGGGGAGCCCGAATTCTATGGCCAGGGTGTATGCTCCGCGCCTGAATGCGTGCATGTGGCCGTCCCGCGCACGTGAGCCTTCAGGGAATACTACTACGCTCATTCCGCCTGCGAGGCGCTTTTCGGCGTCTTCCATTGTGCGCCGCACGGCTGAGGGGCTGCTGTTGTCAACATATATATGTCCTGATACCCGGCAGCTGTATCCCACCAGGGGTATCTTTTCCAGTGCTTTCTTCATCATCCACCTGAAGTTGTGGTTCAGGTAACCATATATTGAAAAGATGTCATAAGCGCCCTGGTGATTGGCCACAAATACGTATGATGTTTTCTTGCTGATATGCTCACGCCCGCTCACAGTGACACGTACCATGGAGAGCCAGCACATTACCCTCGCCCATATGTGGCCGGGCCAGTAACCGAAAAATCTGCCCATGCCCAGGGCGCTTCCTATAATGGTAAGCAGGGCTGCGATGACGGTCACAACTATCATCAGCGGGAACCCTATCAGAAACTGGTAAATGCGGTATAATATCATCATATCTTTTCAGTGTTTAAGCTTTATATGATGCAAAATTAGCATTTTTTTCGCAAAACGTTGTGAGTAAGTTTATTTTTTCATAACTTTGCCATATTAAAAAGAAAGAACATAAAAAATAAACCATCAATATGAAACTTCTTGAAGGAAAAACAGCCCTGATTACGGGCGCCGCACGCGGTATCGGAAAGGCCCTTGCCCTCCGTTTTGCTGCCGAGGGTGCAAACATCGCTTTCACAGATCTCGTTATAGATGAAAACGGTAAGGAAACTGAAAAGGAAATAGAAGCCCTGGGTGTAAAGGCTAAGGGATATGCTTCAAACGCAGCTGATTTCAATCAGACCAAGGAAGTTGTGGGCAAGGTTCTGGAAGACTTTGGCCGCATTGACATTTTGGTCAACAATGCCGGAATCACCAAGGACGGCCTGATGATGCGTATGACAGAAGCCCAGTGGGACGCCGTTATAGCCGTTAACCTCAAGAGCGCTTTCAACTTTATCAATGCCGTACTTCCCATCATGATGCGTCAGCGTGGCGGTTCCATCATCAACATGGCATCTGTAGTAGGTGTTCATGGCAACGCCGGACAGGCCAACTATGCCGCATCCAAGGCCGGTCTGATTGCCCTTGCCAAGAGTATCGCCCAGGAAGTGGGCAGCCGCGGCATCCGTGCCAACGCAATTGCTCCCGGTTTCATTGAGACTGCAATGACCGCACAGCTCCCCGATGCAGTACGTGAGGAATGGAAAAAGAAAATTCCTCTGCGTCGCGGCGGCAAAGTGGAAGATATCGCAGATGTGGCAACATTCCTTGCCTCTGATATGTCTTCATATGTCACCGGCCAGGTTATCCAGGTTGACGGCGGCATGAACATGTAATATCGCACCTTATATTCCAAGCCCTGTACCATTGACTTCTGAAATGGGAGGGGCTTGGATTCCTATTCTTCTCCCAACTGTAAAACAACTCTAAAAAACTCATTAAATACTCTTTCTGTCTATAAGACAATAATAAACCAATTGGCAAAAACCATGAAAAAAATTACTTTACTCCTCGCGGTTTTCATGCTTGCAGTGACAGCATTCGGTGCCGACAGCCCCAAGCGTGAATTCCGTTCAACATGGCTTACGAGCTATTGCGCCATTGACTGGCCAAGTTATAGCGCTAAAAATAATCCGCAGAAATCCCAGCAGGAACTTATCGGTTACTTTGACCATCATGCTGACCGCAATTTCACCGGAATATGCATCCACGCCCGTGCGGCAGCGGATGCCAACTACGCTTCATCAATAGAGCCCTGGGCCAAGGAACTCACCGGCACCCGCGGTAAGAATCCCGGCTGGGATCCCCTGGCATTCGCAGTTGAGCAGTGCCATGCCCGCGGCCTGGAATGTTATGCCTGGGTTAATCCTTTCCGCTTCAATTACCGCGGCGGTATTGATGACCGCGTGACTCCCCGGGACAAAGAAGTGCTTAACAAAGGATGGATCATCTCTTACGGCGGCAAGGACGTGTTCAATCCCGCTCTTCCTGAAGTGAGACAGTATATCATCAATATCATCCGCGAGATTTACACCAATTACCGTGTGGACGGCCTCCTCTTTGATGACTACTTCTATCCCAACGATATACCCTGGGACGAGACAGCCCCTGACTATCAGGACTTCCTTGATCAGAATCCCGGCAAGGAGGCTAACAAGAAGAATATCCAGGACTGGCGTCGCGGAAATATCAATACATTCATGAGCGAGCTGTACGCCATCATCCAGTCAGAACGTCCTGACCTCCGTTTCGGCGTCAGCCCCGCCGGAGTTGCATTCCTTGGCTCATCCGATGCCGGAGTTACACCTCCCGGATTCGGCTCAGACTGGCAGTATGACGGCATCTGCTCAGACCCCCTGGCATGGCTCAAGAATCAGTCACTGGACTTTATTTCTCCCCAGCTCTACTGGGCCACTTCACCGGCAGCCAACCGCTGGGCACCCTCAGCTCCCTATATCCCTCTGGCAACCTGGTGGGGCGGCGTAGCCACTCATTTTAACCGCCATTTCTATTCTTCTGTTGCTGCATACATGTTTGTTGACGGTAACAATAAACCTGTTTACAATAATGAAACCAACTGGGCGGACATGGGACAACAGATTGAGACCAACCGTGCAGTTGTTCCCGAAGGAACTGCAGGAACTATCACATACAGTGCCAAATATATGGACGGCCCCCTCTGCACTGGCTGGGGTGAATATGTGGAGGAACACCAGTTCCAGAACCATTCTCTCATACCCATCGTGGACTGGAAAGAACATCCCGCTCTTAGCGCTCCTGAAGTGGTCCGTAACGGCAACAACCTTACATGGACGTCTCCCGCTCAGACAGGACTTGATCCCATTATGCGTTATACCGTTTACGCAGTGCCCAAGACAGTGAGCAAGAGCGAGGCCGCCGATGAACACGGCGACGGTATAAAGGCTGCTTATCTTCAGCGAGTAGTTTACGGCGGAGTTTATCAGATTCCTGCTGAAATGGAAGAAAACTACTGGTTTGCCATATGCGCTTATGACGGTTATGGATATGAGTCAGAGCCTGCATTCATAGATCAGCCCGATATCCAGGGCCTGCCCTGTGATCCCACAGAATATCCGGAACTTGGAACTCTGACCATGCATAATCTCTGGTACCGCAATGTGAACGCTCCCTTCTCAAATATCTCATTTGAGGAAGACGGCAAGCTCAACCGCGGCATGGCTATGTCTGACGGCATGATTTACCTCTCACAGCGTAATGCAGCAGTTAATCCCACCGCAGTTTCCCTCAGAGTATATGATGCTCTGACAGGCGAATTTATGGGAGAACGCGCACTTGACATTCCCACAGCCGGCTATGCCTGCAATGACGTTATCACAGACAACCTGGGCAGAATATATGTGACCAACCTGGTTCTCAATGTTTCCACCGCACCCATCACCATCCATCGTTTTGATCCTGAAACGGGTGCCTGCACACTCATTGCGGAACTCAAGGCTCCGACAGCCGGCCGTGTTGACCACTGCAGCATATATGCAGACCCCGCCAATCCTGAAAAACTCACAGTGTTTGCAGCCGTGGCAGCTTCCGGAAATATTTACCGCTGGACAATCTCCGGAGGAGAGGCCACTTTTGCATCCAAAACAGTAAGCAAGTTCTGCCCCGCAAACGCAGGTTCATTCGGAGTTGCTCCCCGCACTTTTGCCATTGATGAAGAAAATGTGGTGGTAGACGGCGGTAACACTTATATTGCTGAATATAACTTCAATACAGGTGTCATGACACCACTGGTTGAAGGTTCAGCCCTCACCCCCAATAAGTATCAGGCCAACGGTTATGCTCAGACAGAGTTCCGGAGCCAGACCCTCCGCCTCTATCCTTACTCTGACCATCAGACAGAAGGCGGTTATAAGTTCAACCTTGCCGGCACAGAACTCCTCTGGCAGTTCCCCGCAATAGACTTCGGCTCCAAGAACTCAACCACACTTTCCACCCCCGTGGCAATGGAGCATGACGCAGAAGGCAATGTACTTGCAGCCGTATATGCCCCCGGTAACGGCCTGGCATGTTACATGGTCAAGTCTCCCAGCACAGGTGTTGAGGATGTTGAGGCCACTCAGCAGCAGCTCACAGTTTACGGACGCACAGTCCTGATTCCCGCAGGAACTGAAACTGTACGCGTATATAACACAAGCGGAGCGCTTATCACCTCAGTGACAGGAGCCAGCGCAGTGGAACTTCCTGCCGCAGGTCTTTACATCGTTGTAACAGACACCACCTCCCACAAGGTAGTAGTAAGATAAACCTCCCCCATACATTAAAATTTTCCACTCCAAAAAATCGGTCATAATCCCGGTTTTCTGGAGTGGAAAAGTATTATAAAATCTGACACAACATGAATACTTCAACAACTATCAGAAAACAGACATCCTTCCGTTTGAGCACAGAGCTGATTGAGCGGTTACAGATTGAGGCTAAACGCCATAATAGGAGTCTGAATAATCTTGTGGAGAGTGTGCTTATGGCGTTCCTGGCTGAGCGTCCAAATAAAACCACACTTGCGGCCATGAAAGAGGCCGACAATTCGGATACTCTGGAAACACTTGACCTCAACAATTTCCGCAGTTTTGTATAAGTTAAAGCTCAAATAATTAATTTTGCCTTACAG
>CAZNBD010000042.1:7094-17208 GCA_964571405.1 uncultured Bacteroides sp.
ATAATGAACGTAACATTTGACAAGACCGGAAATCTGGAAGGACGCATCACTGTGGTTCTGGAAAAATCCGACTATGACCCCCAGGTGGTCAAAGAACTCAAGGAGATTGGCAATACCCGTCAGATCCCCGGTTTCCGTAAAGGACATATTGACTTGGCTCAGCTCCGTAAGCGCTTCGGTAAGGACGTTAAACTCAAAGTCCTCAACGATATGGCTGCAGAGGCCACCCTCAAGTACATTGAAGATAACAAGCTTGACCTCCTGGGCCAGCCCATTCCCGCCAAGGATCATAACTTCAATCTGGATGATGAAACAGTAACTTTCTGTTATCAGATTGGCATGGCTCCCAAGCTGGACATGAAGTTTGACCAGTCTGTTGAACTTCCTTTCTATAACATTGCCGTTTCAGAGGAAATGCTCAAGGAGCAGGATGAGGCTCTGCGCATGCAGGCCGGCACTCAGGAGCCCGGTCAGGAGTACGGTCCCCGCGCTCTGGTGAAAGGTTCCATCATGCAGCTCAATGAAGACGGTACCATCAAGGAAGGTGAGGATGCAATTCAGGTAACTGACGGTATCCTGGCTCCTTTCCTGTTCAAGAGCAAGGAGCAGGCTGACAAATTTGAAGGCACCAAGGTGGGTGACAAGGTGGTTTTCAACGCCTTTGAAACATGTGACGGCAACGAGGCTGAACTGAGCTCCATGCTCCACATCAACCGCGATGATATTGAAAAGGCACGCGGCAACTTTGAAATCACCATCACAGAGTTCATGCTTCATAAACCCGCTGAACTCGGTCAGGAATTCTATGACAAAGTGTTTGGTGCTGACACCGTGCACAATGAGGAAGAGTACATGGACAAGCTCAAGGAGAACATTCAGAAGGCTCTGGAGCCCAACAGCCGTCAGCTGTTTGTCCGCACCGCTGAGGATTACCTGATGGAGAAATACGGTGACATGGAACTGCCTGAGGATTTCCTCCGTTATTTCATGCTCATGACAGACCGCAACCTCACAGAGGAATCCGCAGGTGAGGCCCTCAAGGCTGCTCTCCCCGGTATCAAATGGGAAATCATTGAAAGCCAGGCTGCTTCCACTCTGGAAGTTAAGGTTACTGAAGAAGACCTCAAGGCTTTTGCCCGCATGTATGCAATTCAGCAGCTTCAGCAGTACGGCATGGGTCAGATGGCTGACCAGATGGCCGACTATTACGCTGAGAACATGCTCAAGGATGAAAAACAGCGTCGCCGCCTTGCCCATGAAGCATTCACCGGCAAGCTCTTCAACGCCATCCACAATTCCATCAAGCTTGATGAAAAGACCGTAAGCCTTGACCAGTTCCGCACCATGGTGGCTGAACTGAATGCCAAGACTCAGCCCGAGCAGGAAGCTGATCAGGCTGAAGCTGAAGCATAAGGCGTTGGTTTTAACCGCATTACACTTTTCCTCTTCATCCCGGAAATATCAATCCGGAATGAAGAGGAAATTTTTTTGAAAAAAATTATTTTTTTGTGAACCAAAAACAGTGGGCCGTTGTTATAAATTCAATGAACAAATAACCATCTTATCCTCAAGAAAAATGAAAGCCACAACTTCACTGTTTTTTGCAACCCTCGGTGTGCTCTTCAGCATAACCGTGATATCTTCATGTTCAAAAGCCAAAACCCTTGAAGGAGCCTGGGAAGCCAGCCCCGTTCGCCTTGACGTGCCCGGAACCTCAGACGGCACAGTCACTGTTACAATAGATTTCGGTACCCCCGCCCAGAGTGCAAGTGCCGGAAATGTAACCCTCTCAGCCGTAATTAATATTGATGAGGCGGTTTTGAACACCGCACCCGGTATTGAACAGCCCTGGCAGACAAGCATCTCCGCCACAGCCACCATCACAGGCCGATATGTTGCCTCAGAAGATGATGATGACGATATCCTCCTCAATCTTGATCCCTATTCACTGGTGGTGAATGTGGACCCGGCAGTGGTTAATTATGACCAGAATCTGCTCACTGACCAGGATACGGAGGCGCTGGACTCCATCAATGCTGCAGCGGTGAGTCGCTGGCGTATAGCGCTGAGCAATGTGATGCGTCAGGAATTTGCCCGATACACCAAGATTGAAGATATAGAAATCCATAATGGTGATGTGATGACCGCAGAGATTGAAGATCATGACTGCACTTTCCGCCGCGTAGGCACCCAGCCGGTTGAATAATCTGACAAAAGTTTCCTGGTATACTCTAAATATTTGCCAATTTTCTTGATTCTTTCGGGTATAAGCGGTAACTTTGCGCTTATTATTTCAATGAACAGGAAATGAAAATTATTGATAGGCAAATATATATCAATCGGGTCACCCGACAGCTGGATAGAGGAATGATTCTCGTTCTGGTTGGGCAGAGACGCGTTGGCAAGAGTTTTCTTCTCAAATCAATAGCAAGCTGGCTTTCTAAAAATAAGCCGGCTGCTAATATTTTGTTCATAGACAAGGATTTTGACAGTTATAACTTTATAAAGACAGCTGATGATCTTTATTCTCACGCTGTTGAGAAATTGCCCGCAGGAGGTCAAAATTATCTCCTCATTGATGAGGTGCAGGATATTGAGGGCTACGAAATAGCTTTACGAAGCCTATATGCTGAGGACCGTTGCCAGATCATTGTTACAGGAAGTAACGCGTATATGTTCTCAACGGAGATTGCAACAAAATTTTCCGGGAGATACATTGAGATTCCTGTGATGAGTTTAAGTTATAGGGAGTTTCTGACCTTCCATAATATCCGGGACAGTCATGAATCATTGATAAGATATCTACAGTTTGGAGGTATGCCCGGTCTGGCCAATTATAAGTTTGATGAGGTTCCGGAAATCAAAGCATATCTTCAAGGGGTCTGTAACACCATTGTTCTAAAGGATATTGTGGCGCGTGAAAAAATTCGTAATTTCAAGTTCCTTGAAAATCTGTTGCTCTTTCTGGCTGATAATGCCGGGCAGTTGGTGTCAATCAACAGTATTGTAAAATATCTGAAATCCCAGGGCACTAAGGTCACTAATGATATGGCAACCAAATATATAAAAGCCATATCCAATGCACTTATTGTTGAGCCGGTATCACGCTATGATATACATGGTAAACGCATATTTGAACTGATTGAAAAGTATTATTTCAGCGACCATGGCCTGCGGAGCTGCATAACAAACGAAATGCCTGATGTATTCGGGAGTATAGAAAAGATAATTGAGAATGTTGTACGTAACCATCTTCTCATTCAAAACTTTGATATATATGTGGGTGTTCTTTCTTCCGGAGAAATTGACTTTGTTGCAAGAAAAGGCAACCAGGTAATTTATTTTCAGGTTGCATACAAATTATCAAGTCCTGAAACCATTCAGCGGGAATTTGGTAATCTAAAAGCCATCAGGGATGATTATCCCAAATATGTTGTGACCATGGAGGACATCCCGGGTCCGTTGAAAGAATATCCCGGTATCCACCACATCCATCTGCGTGATTTTCTAAAAACTGATTTTTGATGCCATAGCCGCCGGATTTTTAATATTCAAAAAATATTAAAAGTGTCAATTTGGCAGTTTGCCGGATTGGCACTTTTTTTGCTCTGTTTGTTTTATATAAGTAATTTAAAAATATCAAATACATAACATATGCAGAACACAGGAAAAATTGGAGTTACTACGGAAAACATTTTTCCGGTAATCAAAAAATTTCTTTACAGTGATCATGAAATATTTCTGCGTGAGCTTGTCAGCAACGCCGTTGACGCCACTCAGAAACTCCGTACCCTCAGCTCATTCGGTGAGTTCAAGGGCGAACTCGGTAATCCCACCGTCCGCGTAAGCGTGGACAAGGAAGCCGGCACACTTACTGTATCCGATTCCGGTATCGGCATGACGGCCGAGGATATTGACAAGTATATCAATCAGATTGCCTTCTCCGGCGCTGAAGAGTTCCTCAATAAATATAAGGACACGGCCAATTCAATTATCGGTCACTTTGGCCTCGGTTTTTACTCCGCCTTTATGGTGGCCAAGAAAGTGGTTATCAACTCCCTTTCTTATAAGGAAGGTGCTGAACCGGTGCGCTGGGAATGTGACGGTTCTCCTGAGTACACCATGGGCGCAGGTGACAGAACCGAGCGCGGTACTGACATCATCCTGTACATTGATGATGACAGCAAGGAATTTCTGGAACAGGAACGTGTTGACATGCTCCTGCGTAAATACTGCCGCTTCCTTCCCGTGCCCGTAATCTCAGGCAAGGAAAGAGAGTGGAAGGACGGAAAGTGGGTGGACACTGACCGTGACCTGGTGGTAAACAGCACTGAGCCTCAGTGGACCAAGAAACCTTCTGAGCTCACTGACCAGGATTACATCAATTTCTACCGTGAGCTCTATCCCGGTGAGGATGATCCCCTGTTCTGGATTCACCTCAATGTGGACTTCCCCTTCACTCTGACCGGTATCCTCTTCTTCCCCAAAATCAAGAGCAATTTTGATATAAACCGCAAGCGCATCCAGCTCTATTGTAATCAGGTGTACGTTACAGATTCAGTGGAAGGGGTTGTGCCTGAGTTCATGACCCTTATGCAGGGTGTGATTGATTCACCGGATATTCCTCTGAATGTCAGCCGTTCATACCTCCAGGCTGATACTGCCGTCAAGAAGATTTCCGGTTATATAACCAAGAAGGTTGCTTCACGCCTTGATGAGCTCTTCCGTGCAAACCGTGAGGACTTTGAAAAGAAATGGGATGACATCCGCATCTTTATTGTTTACGGCATGCTCACTGATGAAAAATTCTGTGATGCAGCCCTTAAGTTCCTTCTCCTCAAGGACACTGAAGGCAAATACTTCACTGTGGATGAATACCGTTCACTGGTAGAGGCAGCCCAGACTGACGCTGAAGGCAAGGTGGTATATCTTTACGCCACAGACCCTGTGGCTCAGTATCCTTACATTAAAGCCGCTCAGGACAAGGGTTACAGTGTCCTTCTGCTGGATGGTCAGCTTGACAACCACTTTGTTGGCCTGCTTGAACGCAAGCTCAAGGATACCACCCTGGTGCGTGTGGACTCTGACGTGGTGGAAAACCTGATCCGTAAGTCAGACCGTAAGGTTGCGGACCTCACACCCGCTCAGCGCGCCATCCTCACCCGCCTCTTTGAGCTGCCCGTCAAGAATATTGACAAGACCAACTTTGTCATCCAGTTTGAGGCACTCGGTGCTGATGCCAAACCTATTGTCATCACACAGAACGAGTACATGCGCCGTATGAAAGAAATGGCAGCTCTCCAACCCGGCATGAGCTTCTACGGTGATATGCCTGACAGCTATAACCTGGTTGTCAACACTGACTCCAAGCTGGTCCTCAATGTACGCAACGCAGCAGACAGCGCACTGAAGGATAAGGTTGTACCCCTCCTTGAAAAGATTGACAAGGATAACAGCGAGGCATCAAAAGTCCGTACGGAAATCAAGGACGGCAAGCCCACCGCTGAACAGGATCAGCAGATCAAGGATCTGGAAAAGGCCGTTTCTGACGCCCGCGCTGAGATGACAGCAGCCATTGACGCTTACGCTCCTGAAGCGGTGGATGTTCCCCAGCTCGTTGACCTGGCACTCCTGGCAAACGGACTCCTCAAAGGCGCAGACCTCAACGCCTTCATCACCCGCTCATACTCCATCCTGGAAAAGTAAAAAAATTTCAGTAAAAAACTGCCTGACTGCATAAGTCGGGCAGTTTTTTTATGCGTTTTTTCCCAATTTTGATTGAAATCTGATGTTTTATAGTTATTTTTGTCAACGTCATTGAGAATAAGCTCATGTATTGCATAGTTATGGATAAGAAAGAAATATTTGATAGATTAGAATATGTTGTTGCTTGTGTAGGAGCATTTGCTCAGAAATTCGGATTGTCCAATGCACAGGCATATGCATATCTGCGCCGTTTCACAGGTATTGATTTCCTTCTTGACTGTTATGCGGCAGAACATACACTTTCAATAGATGACGCAGTCTCAGACCTCCAGGTGATTTGTCAACGGGAAGGAGGTAAACTATGACATTATTATTTCATGGTTCTAACGTGCCAATTGAAAAAATTGACCTTGCACGCAGTAAACGTGGCAAGGACTTCGGGCATGGATTTTATCTCAACCCCAATCAGGAACAAGCCTTGAAAATGGCGGAAAGAACAACTCGATTCCTGAATTTCGGAACACCAACATTATCCTGCTTTGAGTTTAATGAGAACGAGGCCAGGGACTTAGGCATATCAATAAAGATATTTCCTGATTACTCTGAAGAGTGGGCTGAATTTGTTGTCATGAACCGTAAAAACAATTCAGATATTCAGGCTCATCCTTACGATATTGTTATTGGACCGATAGCAGATGATACTGTTGGCGTTCAAATCAGGCGTTATATTATGGGTTATCTCTCAGCATCAACTCTGGTTCAAGAATTAAAATTCCAGGGAGATAATGCAATCCAATTCTTTTTTGGAACACCCAAAGCAATAAAACTATTAAAACATATTGAACTATGACACAGGATATACAGTTCCAGATTGAGTGTCTGGCTGCTGAACTGGCACAGATGCTTATGGATGAATATGGGTGGTCAATTCGTCGGGCACTTGATGAACTTTATTCATCGGTAACTTTTCAAAAACTGAATGATCCTGAATGTGGTCTGTATTTTCAGGGTGCTGTTTATATTTTTCAATTTCTAAAATCAGAAATTGAAACAGGTAAAGTGGCTTAACTGAAGCTATTATTCTCCTAAGAAGTGGTGCCAGAAGTTGGTGTCTGAGGCCGGGTGGGTTTCTGACATTGCAAACAGATTCACTACTCCGAATGCGGCAAAACGCATGGGCAGCGGTCCGTAATGAAGCATGTGCTCCACCGCTTCATGGGTACGCTCTATGAAAGCCCTGGCCTTTTCTTCCTGCCCTGTCATTTTATATGACAGCAACGTGGCCGGTACAATGGTGAGCAGCTTCATCGGATTCTGAAGTATGTCTGTGGCATCCATGTAGTTTTCCACGTTACGCAGAAGAACATCAAACTTGCGTTTGACAAAACATGCCTCCACCAGGAACTCAATCAGGTCTGGACCTAACTCATCAAGCGCGCTCAGAACGCGGAGCACCGCCGTCAAGGTGTTGTATAGGCCTGAAGCCGCCATCTGAGGAATAAGTTCCGTCAGTTCCTTGAGACTGTCTGACGGATTCTCGGCCGCCTGCATATGCATTCCCAGGAGTTCCTCCGCATCTTCCGGATTTGCCACCAACAGAAGCTGACGTAGTGGAGGCCATTGCTCCGGATGGGAATAAAAGAATTTGCGGTAAAGTTTTTCAGCCTCATCAGCACTGTTGTACTTCAGATTCATGAGAGCTCCCAGGCAGTCCGTATAGAGAAAATTTTCCGGTTCTGCCTCAATTGCTTCCTGCACCATCTGGATGGCATCATCTGTCAGATAATTAGCCCATTTGACCACAGTCTCCGCCAGCCAGAACATGGGTTGTCCGCGGTCTGCACCCAGTGCACGTGCATAATCAAAGGCCGTCCGCGCCTCCTCCTGATGCCCGGAACGTGCCTGAGCGCGGAACAGAAGCGCCCAGTACTGCATCCCGAATGGCTCAAGCTCAATGAGTTCATCGGCAAGCTGAATGCACAGCTCATCTTCCTCATGATTGTCAGCCTCGTTCAGTACCTCAAACAGAAGTGCCGGAAGATAATTGACCTTTTTCCTCAGTTCCGGAAGATTATCAACCACCCAGTCAAACATCCCAAGCTCAAAGGCGGCGTTGACAAAGCGGATAATCTCCTCATCCGTAAATACAGCATACTTATCCAGGATATCGCGCAGTTTTTCAGGCGCCTTGTCAGAGCTGGGAGGGTATAGAGTCAGACCGGCTATCTCAGTGAGCAGGGATGTGCGCCAGGAATTGTCCTGCAGATAACGGCGTCCCAGCTCATTGCTCTCATCCTCATCAACATAGAACAGAGCACGCCGGTCAGCCAACGCACTGCTGTCAGGGTACAGGCGAGCGCCGCATAACAGCACTTCAAGCTGAATGTAAGTATCGTTCCGGTCACTGGCAAGGTCAAAGACTTCAACCAGTTCATCCTCATCAAAGAAGCGCTCGGAAACCGGTTTGGTCAGAGAATAGCGGAAACGGCCGTAAAGCTCGTCCCGCACATCTTCTTCATTGCTGTCCTCGTAACCCATTTATCGGAATCAGGAATTTTTCTGAACCTTTTCCCAGGTATCCTTCAGTGCAATAGTACGGTTGAATACAAGCTTTTCAGGAGTGGAATCCTTGTCAGGAGTGAAATATCCCACGCGCTGGAACTGGAACTTGGCACCCTGGTTTGCATTTTTGGCAATGAAGGGCTCAACCTTTACATTCTCAAGCACCTTGAGGGAGTCAGGATTGAGAAGCTCGCGGAAATCGCGCTCAGTCTCGGCCGCGGGATTCTCCACATTGAACAGACGGTCATACAGGCGCACCTCAGCGTCCACGGCATTTGCTGCGTCCACCCAGTGCAGAGTGCCCTTGACCTTGCGGTTGGCACCGGGCAGTCCGCTCTTGCTCTCAGGGTCATAAGTGCAGATCAGCTCTGTGATATTGCCGTCGGCGTCCTTGATTACTTCCTCGCACTTGATGATATAGGCACCTTTGAGGCGAACCTCGCTGCCGGGTGCGAGACGGAAGAATTTCTTGGGAGGATTTTCCATGAAATCATCACGCTCAATGTAAATCTCACGGCTGAAAGGCATGCTGTGAGTGCCGGCAGCGGCATCCTCGGGATTGTTCTCCATCTCCACCTGCTCAGTCACGCCTTCGGGATAATTGCTGATGGTAACCTTGAGGGGATTCAGCACAGCCATGGCGCGGGTGGCGGTCTTGTTCAGATCATCACGCACGGCATGCTCCAGCAGGCTCACGCTGTTGAGAGCCTCGTATTTGGTATAACCTATGGTATCAATGAAATTACGGATAGAAGCGGGAGTGTAACCGCGTCGACGCATTCCGGAAATGGTTGGCATGCGCGGATCATCCCAGCCGGATACCAGTCCTTCCTTGACAAGCTGGAGAAGCTTGCGCTTACTCATCACAGTATATGTCAGGTTCAGACGGTTGAATTCTATCTGACGCGGACGGTATTCAGGACCGGCAAGCTCGTTGACAAAGTAATCATACAGCGGACGGTGAACCACAAACTCCAGAGTGCAGATAGAGTGGGTTACACCCTCAAAGTAATCACTCTGACCGTGAGCAAAGTCGTACATCGGGTACACCTTCCATGTTGTACCGGTGCGGTGATGAGGAGTCTTGATGATGCGGTACATGATGGGGTCACGGAAATGCATGTTCGGTGAAGCCATATCAATTTTGGCACGCAGAACACGGGAACCTTCTTCAAACTCACCGGCGTTCATGCGCATGAACAGATCAAGATTCTCCTCCGGAGTACGGCTGCGGAAAGGACTGTTCTCACCGGGTTGAGTGGGAGTACCCTTCTGGCGGGCAATCTCCTCACTACTCTGGTCATCAACATAGGCCTTGCCCTCCTTGATCAGACGTACAGCCAGGTCAAACAGCTGAGGAAAGTAATCAGAAGCAAAATATTCTCTGTCGCCCCAGTCAAAGCCCAGCCAGTGGATATCCTCTCGGATAGAGTCTACATACTCCACATCCTCCTTGACAGGGTTGGTATCATCAAAACGCAGATTACAAGTACCTCCGAATTTTTCAGCCACACCGAAGTCCATGCAGATAGCCTTGGCATGGCCAATGTGCAGGTAACCGTTAGGTTCCGGTGGAAAACGTGTATTGAGGCGACCGCCGTTCTTACCAGCGGCAAGGTCAGCGTAAACTTCTTCTTCAACAAAATTCAGGCCCTTCTTGGGAGCTTCTTCAGCAGTAATATTTTCAGCCATGATTATTAAGAGAGCTGTATGATAATTCTTTTAAAATGCAAAATTAATAATAATTTGTGAATCTCAGTCACCAATACTCAATTATAAGTATCATCCCTGTTAACATTCCGGTTCGAAGTAATGGTGGGTGGCGTGGCAGTGGGTGATGGTGTGG
>CAZNBD010000043.1:0-17158 GCA_964571405.1 uncultured Bacteroides sp.
CCTCACGCCCCCCAGACGCGTACTCTAACCAACTGAGCTACACCCCGATTTCTGAGGATTTGTTTTTGTGAAGTGCCCTTGTTTCCAAAAGCGTTGCAAAATTAGGCACTATTTTTTAATTATGCAAATTTTTTATGAGATAAATTTTATCAAAATTTTGCACCAAATTATAAATGACTTAATTACAGCGTTTTATTGTCCGGTTGAAAAATGAGGATGGATGGGCTGGTCAGGCGCGCCGCAAGGGCCCGGAGGCTTCCTGCGCTTATTTCCCGGATTTTCTCTGTAATTTCTGCGTAATCCGGAATATTTCCGGTAAAGAGCAGACTGCGTGCGGCTGCGAATATTCTGTTCTCACGGTTTTCTGCGGCGATGGAACGCTGTCCCAAGTACTGTTTCTGAGCCGCGGCCAGTCTGCGGGGAGTCAGAAGCGTATCAGAGTCTGCCAATGCGCTGATGGTGCGTTGGCACAGGCCCAGACAGCGGTCTGAGTCTTCAGCATCACAGCCGTAATAGATTGTCAGCAAGCCGTTATGGAGGAAAAATGCAGTTGAGGCCTCAACTGTGTACACCAGTCCGTGACGCTCACGCAGTTCAATATTGAGCAAGGAGTTCATGCCGGGCCCTCCAAGGATATTGGCCAGCAGCGCCACTGAGTATTTTTCATCTGATCTGAGCCCGTCTGTATTGATTCCCAGGATGGTATGACACTGATGAAGAGGGAGTCGCTCCGTGATATTGAATGAATGGGCCTGAGCAAGCGCCCCTTGAACACGCGGTTTGCCCTGCGGCAGTTCACTGAAATATTTTTCAGCAAGGGTGGCCACGGTCTCAGCCCCTGACGGCCCGGTGTAAAACAGTACTGAATTGGATACCGTATAATTCTCTGTTAAAAAACGGCGGCAATCTGCTCCCGTAAGAGACCGGACACTGTTCTCACTGCCCAAAATGTTATGCCCCAGAGGAGAACCGGCGTATAACAGGTCCTCAAAATCATCATATATTGCCTCGGCAGGTGTATCGCGGTAAGATAAGATTTCATCAATTACCACTTCCCTTTCCTTGACCAGCTCTTTCTCCGGAAAAACAGAGTTAATGCACAGATCAGCAATCAGTTCGGCAGCACGCGCTGTGTATGGCCGTGGAAAGACCGAGTACAGCACGGTTGCTTCCTTGGTGGTGTACGCATTCAGCTCTCCTCCAACGGTTTCCATGCGGTTGATGACATGCCATGCGCGCCGGCGGGTCGTCCCTTTGAAAATGGTATGCTCCACCAGGTGGGCAAGCCCGAACTCTTCCGGCTTTTCAGCGGCACTCCCGGCGCCCACAGCCATCCCGAAAATGGCGCTTCCGCAGCCCGGTTCATGGATATGAACAAGCCGCAAGCCATTGCTTAGCTTGAGGATAGATGTCTTAGGCGCCTTGCTCATCTTTATTGTTTGACGGCTCTTCCCACCGTCCGTCGGATTTGATTAATTCAATTAAAAGATTGAGGGCTTCTCCGGAGGGGATGTTGCGGTAAACCGGTTCAATGCCACGGTAAATGGATACTCGCCCTGAGGCAGCCCCCACATAACCGTAATCAGCTCCGGCCATTTCTCCGGGTCCGTTGACAATGCAACCCATCACGGCTATTTTCAGCTGCTTAAGGTGTCCGCACGCCGCTTTAACAAGTTCAAGTGCGGAGGGCAGATCAAAAAGAGTGCGTCCGCACCCCGGACAGGCCACAATCTCTGCCTTGAAGCGTGCCAGCCCTGATGCCTGAATGATAGTACGCAGCAGATTTTCAGTCTTTTCCTTTCCTAAAACAGGGATGTCAAGCGTCACTGCTGAAACCCTCCCGGACAAGAGCAGATAACCCAAGTCAATGGCTGCGGCAATAATGGCGTCTTCTGCATCCGTGACATCAGGATATGAAAGCCGCACGCTGACAGCACGCCCGAGTGTATCAGCCTCATTGATTACAGCCGCAATCCTGTTCCCATCCGCAGCGTTGATGTCAGCTTCATCATCCGCGGAGAGGAAAGCGGGCAGCTGCGGGCGGTGCGCCGGAGCCTTGTACTCAGGCATGTCTGCCGCGGCATGGAGCTCATTTATATGCTTGATAATCTTGAGGGCCACAGGAATCTCAGCGGTAGGATCCTCGCTCAGTGAAACGCGGATGGTATCCCCTATACCGTCAGCCAGCAAACTGCCGATGCCAACAGCGCTCTTGACACGTCCTTCATCGGCATTCCCGGCCTCGGTAACGCCCAAGTGCAAGGGATATAGGAGATTTTCCTCATCCATTGTGCGGGCAAGCAGGCGCACCGTTTCGGTCATTGTCGGCACATCGGAGGCCTTGATGGATACCACAACATCATTGAAATTCTCTGCCTTACAGATGCGCAGGAACTCCATGGCGCTCTCCACCATTCCGGCCGGGCCGTCACCGTAACGGCTCATGATGCGGTCACTGAGAGAACCGTGATTGACGCCAATGCGTATGGCCGTATTATTGGCCCGGCAAAGGTCCAGAAATCCTTTGAGCCGCTGATGAATGTTCTGAAGCTCAGTGGAATACTCTTCATCAGTAAATTCCATCTTCCGGAATGTGCGCCCGGGATCATAAAAGTTGCCGGGATTGATGCGCACCTTTTCAACATGCCTGGCTGCCTCAGCTGCTGCAGCCGGATTAAAGTGTATGTCAGCCACCAAGGGCACCTCCACTCCGGCTTTCCGCACCTCACGGTGAATATTCTCAAGGTTGGCCGCATGAGCCACACCCTGAGCGGTGAGTCGTACCAGTTCAGCGCCAGCATTAGCCAGGGCAATTGCCTGATTGACACTTGATTCTGTGTCCAGGGTCTGGGTGGTGGTCATGCTCTGCACACGTATTGGGTTATCGCCTCCAATGGTGGTGTTCCCCACGCGTACAGCGTATGTCTTTCTGCGTTTAGGCTTCATACTCAGCTTTTTATCTGAAATTTGAAATCAGTGAGGGAATTGAGCTCGCGGTCAGCCTTCTCCACCTTGGCCGTGAGTGAGGCTGCGTAACGGTCCAGACGTTCTGCCACGCCGGCATCTGAAAGTGCCAGGATGCGTGCGGCAAGGACGCCGGCATTCAGACCCGCATTGACTCCCACCGTGGCAACTGGAATGGCCGGGGGCATCTGGACTATGCTCAGCAGGGCGTCAATACCGTCAAGGGTGGAGGCTATGGGGAGGCCTATTACTGGCAGGGGAGTGAGGGCGGCGATTACTCCGGGGAGGGCGGCGGCCATTCCTGCGGCTGCTATTATAACTTTGATGCCACGTTCACGCGCACCGCGGGCGTATTTTTCTACTGCCGCTGGTGTGCGGTGGGCGCTCAAGGCATGTATTTCAAAAGGTATTTCAAGTGAGTCAAGGAATTCTGCGGCCTTGCGTACTACCGGAAGGTCAGAGGTGCTTCCCATTATGATGCTTACCATAGTTGATTGTTTTGATTTTAAAGATTGGAAATCAGAGGGCGAGGGAGGCAAGGATTATGCCTGCGCCCAAGGCGGAGCCTGCAAGTACCTGCAGGGGTGTATGTTTATACAGATACAGACGTGCCCAGCAAACCAGCCCGAGCAGGATTATCACTATGCTCACTGCCGTAAGCGGTTCAATCAGAAGTGCGTGGCGGTGTGCCAGCCACGCCACAAAGCCCACAAGCCCGGCGTTGGCTGTGGCGTGGGCACTGATTTTCCACTTGAATGAGATTATGCCGGCAATGACGGCTGCTCCCGTGGCTCCCCACATGAATGCCAGCATCCACCGCGGGGCGTTGATGTTGTAAAGAAAGAGGACGGTCAGAAGATAACATGCAATGGCAATGGTGAAGGGCAGGAAGCGTTCCTTGTGGTCACTCACGTCTGTGTCCTTGATTTTCTTGAGGCGTACCAGCAGGAGCAGGGAAAGTCCCGGCACCAGGGCGGTCAGGAAAAACACGCCTATTACTGTCCAGGCCCTTGTTCCTAACGGCAGTATGCACATCGGCGTGAGCCACAGGGCTATCACCATGGCGTAGGTGGGCGACAGGAGAGGTGAGAATACATCGCTCAGAATGAGTGAGATGTACCTCAGCACCGGCGTGGCGGGTGTATTTGTCTGTTCTTCGTTCATATAAAATCTGTCAATATTTCTTGCGCAGCCGGGCCGTGGGATAACCGAGTTTCTCGCGGTAGTTTGCCACAGTGCGACGCGCTATTTCATAACCGCGTGATGCCAGTTCTGCTGTGAGAAGCCTGTCACTGAGCGGCTTGCCTTTATCTTCTTTTTCTAAAATATCTCTCAGAGCCTCAAGCACTTGCTGTGATGAGGCCTCGGTCTCTTCATTCGGTCTCTCATTAAAGAACGATTTCAAAGAATAAATTCCCGCCGGAGCCAGTATGTATTTTCCGGAAACTGCCCGGGAAATAACAGATATATCAAGCCCGGTGTCTGCGGATATGTCCTTGAGAATCATGGGTACTATGTCTGAGCGGTTCCCTGAGAGGAAAAATTTGAACTGATGGCGGACAATGGCCGTGGCCACCTCCATCAGGGTTCTGTTTCTTATCTCAGCCAGTCGGATAAAGTTCTCTGCGTCAGCACGTCTGTCACGGATGAAAGCCAGGGCTTGCTGACGGCGCCGGTCATCCCGGCCCGTTTTTTTCTCTGACTCAAGGGTAAAAGACTTTTCCACGGCCAGTGCCGGAGTCTCCGTGGCCATTGAAATGCTGAACCGGCCGTTATCCCGGTCTATATCAAGTATAAAGTCAGGGCTCAGATGCAGGCTCCGGTCCGAGCTCATTCCGGACTCCAGGGCTGAAGCCGGACGCGGGTTGAGCTTGCGTATCAGTGCAAGAGCTCCCTCCATCTGCTCACGTGTCAGACCCATAGCACTCTGAATGCGGTCAAAGTGCATTTTGGAGAACGCATCAAAATGCTCGGAAATTATGCTGTAAGCCCGCTCTGCATCAGCTCCTTTGCGGCGCCGGAGCTGCAGAAGAAGACACTCCTGGAGATCTGCCGCGGCTATTCCCGCCGGTTCAAGGGTCTTGACAAGGTCCAGCACCTGCGCCACCTCACTGTCTGATACATCAACTCCCTCATTGATAGCCACTTCATCCGCAATGGCGCTCACGCTCCTGCGCATGTATCCGCTGCTGTCTATGTTTCCAATGATATGACGGGCAATAATCTGCTGACGCTCAGTCAGATCATACTCTGCATTGAGGCGCTCCTCCAGTGTGTCCTGCAGCCCGGCATAATCATCAGCTGCCACTGCCGTAGGGTCAAAATCAGACCGGTCCGGATTCCTCTGAAAATTTCTGACATGGTCAGGAACCTCATCCGGGTCACCGTAATCTGCCCGCTGGAGCTCCTCCGGAGTCTCTGTGAAAGTTTCCGTCTCCTCCGCTGCGGGGCCGCTGACCTCAAGGGCCGGATTGTCATTGAGCTGATTGCGCACCTCATCCTCAAATTCATGG
Organism: uncultured Bacteroides sp.; assembly: GCA_964571405.1. Taxonomy (GTDB): domain Bacteria; phylum Bacteroidota; class Bacteroidia; order Bacteroidales; family Muribaculaceae; genus CAG-873. Next base: position 5,478 of record CAZNBD010000043.1, read on the forward strand.
CCGTTCATTTCCAGAATACGTCCCAGCGCCACATTGTGCGGGCTGATACGCTGGAGCAGCCGCTGATTCTGTTTGAGCTCAAGACGTCCTTTCTGCATGGAGTGAATTTTAGATTACAAAATTACAAAAAATCGTTTTTTTAATCGTACTTTTGCGTAATAAATTGGCAAGGCATATGATTGTAGTTTCTCCGGACAAATTCAAAGGTACCCTTTCTGCACATCAGGCTGGTCAGATAATGGCCGGCGTTCTCCGCGCTCACGGCCTGGATGCGCAGGTTTTCCCCATGGCGGATGGCGGTGAGGGTACACGCAGTGTGATTGAGCATACCATGTTTGATGTTCGCTGTGTGGAGAGTTGCAGTATTCCCGCTGAGGGCTCCATTCTCACCCGCTCCACTTATGAGCTTGGCCTGCAGCTCATTGAGAATCTCCGCCGCGGTATCACCTGCCAGGCAATCGGAGGAACCTGCACTGCCGACGGTGGCACAGGTCTCCTGCAGGCTCTCGGTTATAAGTTCTTACGCCGGGACGGCTCTGAGATTAAAAGCCATATGTGCCCTGCCTTGTTAACTGAGGTCTCTGACATAAAAAAGCCTGACTCTCTGCCTTTTGAGCTTGATAGACTCATTGGTCTGGCTGATGTGGAGGCTTCGCTGCTTCCTCCCGGCCTTTCCGCAATGGATTTCCTGACCCAGAAAGGTGCCGGACCTGAGGATAAAGAAGTGATTTTCTACGCATTGCGCAATCTTGAAAGTATCCTCGGTCCCGGAGGAAAATTTGCCGGCGCCGGGGGTGGTCTTGGTTATGCCCTTCAGACTGCATTAGGTGCAAGAGTGATATCCGGAGCCGAATTCATTGGCTCCCACATCCTTCCGGCCTTTAATGTTGAAGCCGTTTTTACAGGCGAGGGCGCTGCGGACTTCCAGACCGCCGGAGGTAAAGTGGTAGGATTTCTTGAGCGTTATGCTCAGGAACATGATGCACCTCTGTGGGTTCTGGCCGGCACTGTCCACCCTGATACACATTATGAACATGCTTACGGATGCGTGCCCTGGGGCGCCCCCGTCCCTGAGAACCCCGCCGAGGCGCTCCGGCTGCTCACGGAAAAAGCCGTTATTGATTTTGAAAATTATAAAAGATTATGATAGAATATATTAAAGGGCACGTTGCTGCCCTCAATCCCGCATATGCAGTAATTGAAAGCGGCTCCGGAATCGGTTTCCGCCTCTTTATATCCCTCCAGACTTTTACCTTCCTTGAGGGAAAGGAAAGCGCCACACTTCTTGTGCATGAGAACATACGTGAGGACGCCTGGACCCTCTTCGGTTTTTCTGATGAGCGAGAGCGCGAAGTGTTCCGCATGCTTATCGGAGTCAGCGGGGTAGGAGCGGCAACGGCCATGCTCATGCTCTCCGCCCTCCCCGGTGAGGAACTTTCAAACGCCATTGCCAACGGTGATGTCCGCCTGCTCAAATCAATTAAAGGTATCGGAGCCAAAACCGCAGAACGTATTGTGGTGGATCTCAGGGATAAAGTCTGCGCTCTGCCCGTAAATATTGCTGTAACTCCTGGAGCCAAGCGCAATCCTGATGCCTTTGATGAGGCCCTGGCCGCACTGGTTATGCTCGGATTTGAGCGCCGCATGAGTGTGAAGGCCCTGGAGGGAATTTTCCGTGAGAGCCCTGACACCAAGGTGGAGGTGGCTATCAAGAAAGCCCTCTCCTTAATGCGCTGATTATAGTCCTATTATCCTGATTTACTGGGCGTAGAGCGGGACGCAGTTCATCATGTAGCGCCTCAGTTCTCCCCATGGATAATAAATGGTATCGTCTCCGCGCCGCATAGCCACCGGCTGCTCATTCAGGTCAACGCGCACATAGTAATGCCCTGATTCCTTGGCTTCAAACACTATAAACTGTATGTTTGCCGCCATGGGTACAACATTGAAATCCTGCCAGTGCGCAGCCACAGTGTCAAAATAGTTTGTCACATAGTAGCATCCGGGCAGTTTGAGCAGGGAAACAAGGGGCATGAGGGTCTCTGCGTGACCGAAACGTAGCACCGCGCCTATACTCCTGTCCGTGCCGTCAATATAGCGGTCTGTTGTTTCTATCAGGTTGAGTACCAGGTCCGCGGCAATGTCCGCAGGCACCGTGCTCACCGTGCTTGCGGTCCGGCACAGATACTGCCTCAGGTTGAAGGAGCTCCACAGCGCATTGGCCTCCGCGCGGTTCATGTATGTTTCAAGGGCCGCTTCCATTCCCATGGCCGGAAGGCCTGCTAATACATAGTATTCAATCAGTGAAAGTTGCTGAGCCTCAGCTTCATCCTCAAACGGATAGTTGGCGCCGAGAACCTTACGGGCCGGGCTGCCCGGTGCTGTGGCATTAAAATATTCATTGTAAGGCGCTTGCCAGGGCTTTTCTCTGCTGAATGTAATATAATCCCGGTCAACATCAAAGGGGCGCATAAGAGCCGAATTACTCCGGCCGGTGCTGGTACTGAACTCTATTCTGTTATTGAGGCGGTCAAGTTGATGGGTGAAGGCGTACATACTCATCATGGCGCGGGGTGAATAACTGGACAGGGCCGTTACCTTGGGTGACGTGGTGAACACCTCGGCATAATTCCGGAACATACGTGCCGCAATTCCCTGCTGCTCAGCAATTCCCACGCTGTCAAGCGCACCCCATCGGTTCTCTGAGGCTATCCTGATTTCCCGGGTGAGCTGGAGCAGCTGCCGCCCCAACGCTGTGATGGTATGCAGGGAGTCTGCACGCAGCAAAGCCCGCTCCATTGCCAGGGTATTGGCCGCGCTGGCCGGATAACGAGCTCCATGACGCCCTACATGATTGATAAACACCGGCTTGAGGCTGTCCGGATAAGCAATATTCTGGATATTGGTAGGATAAGGAGTGAGGGAGCCCTCGCACTGGCTGAATGTATAATCTGTGGCAGAGGGATCTGATGCCTGCATGCTTAAATACAGCAGACCGCTCAGTATCAGTGAGATAAAACGGAGATTTTTCATAGTTTATATTATAATAAAGAGGAAAGTAAAAGCAAGGCACGGTCTGCGGCTGCTGAGGCAATATCTTCGCGCTCACCTTTGAGGTGAAGGAGCTGCGTTGCCGTATGACCCTTCACATTGGCTGCAATCCACACTGTCCCGACTGGTTTCTCAGCGCTTCCGCCGCCGGGCCCGGCAATTCCGGAGCTGCTGCATGCACAGTCCGCCCCCAATACCCGGCATGCGCCTGCGGCCATTTGAAGCACAACCTCCTCGCTGACGGCTCCGACACGTTCAATAGTTTCTGCATCCACTCCCAATAGATTGATTTTTACATCATTGGAGTAAGATACAACACCTCCCTGATAAACATCGCTGCTGCCGGGTACTGCCGTGATTGAAGCTGAGATACGTCCGCCGGTGCAACTCTCGGCACTGCCTAATTTCAGCCCGCGCTCACGGCATTTGTTCAGCACAATCATGGCCGCGGTCAGCGCGCCCTTTCCTTGGAAATAGGGTCCGACGCCCGCTATCAACTTTTCAGTGAGTTCTTTAAATACTTCTTTCTCAATGCTTTCACCATCAAGGCGCAAGATTATTCTCCCGGGGTAAGGTAGATAAGCCAACTTGACCTTTTCAGGCAATACATTTTCAAAATCCCGCAGCCGCTCGGCAAGGGCGGACTCTGAAATTCCGGCTGCCGTTATTTCCGCATGGAGTACCTCCAGGTCCCTGTGATAATGGGATTTGATATAATCAAGCACACCGCCGCTTATCATTCCGCGTGTTTCCGCCGGCACTCCGGGCATACATATCAGCAGCTTCTCCCCGCGGTGAAACACCATTATCGGAGCAGTGCCGTAAAGGTTCTGTATCACATCGCAACTTGTGGGCACAAGCGCCTGATCCAGCGTCAATGTGTTGAGCTTCAGGTTTCTGTCCTTGAAAATACGGTGGATGTTCTCAGTCACCGCATCGTTGCGGTACAGCTCCCCGCCAAAAATTTCCATCAGCACAGACCTTGTGATGTCATCCCGTGTCGGACCCAGCCCGCCGGTAGTGATCACCAGGTCAGCCTCCTCCAGCGCGCTTTCCACTGCGCTGCGGATGGATGAATAATTGTCACCCACCGTTCTGACTGTCAGGGTCTTGAAGCCCTCAGGCTCAAGCGTCCGGGATATTGTTCCGGAATTGGTATCCGTAACGCGGCCCAACAGAATTTCATCGCCTATTATAATGATACTCAGCTTCATATCTCGGTCCGGGCATAAGCAGTTGCATCCATCGGGCAGAATTCGCCCGCCATATATTTGAAATAACCGGCCATGGCCACCATCGCCGCATTATCCGTTGTAAACATCCGCTTGGGAATGAAGGCCTTAAGCCCGTGTTTCGCACAGTAATCCGCAACCGCCTGCCGAACTCCGCTGTTGGCTGACACCCCGCCCCCGATGGCAACGGTCTTTACACCCGTGGCCTTGACGGCCTTGTCCAGCTTGTCTATCAGGATGTCAATAATGGTCTTCTGCAGGGAAGCAGCCAGGTCGGCCATGTTGTGCGCCACAAAATCAGGATCGGTTTTCTTGTTGTCCCTCAGCGTATAAAGGAATGAAGTCTTCAGGCCGCTGAAACTGTAATCAAGACCCGCCACCCGCGGTCGCGCAAAATGAAACCGTGAACTGTCACCCTCCGCAGCCAGCCTGTCAATGTGGGGCCCGCCGGGGTAGGGCAGGCCCATCGCCTTGGCGCACTTGTCAAAAGCCTCGCCGGCCGCATCATCTATAGTACGGCCTATGATTTCCATATCCTCAGGTGAGCGCACAATTATCAGCTGGGAATTTCCCCCGGATATAAGAAGACAAAGGTACGGAAACTCCGGCACCTCATCATCCGCTGCCTCACGCACAAAATGGCTCAGAACATGTCCGTGAAGATGGTTCACATCCACCAGAGGTATGTCAAGCCCCAGGGCCATACCCTTGGCGAAACTCGTTCCCACAAGCAAGGACCCTATAAGCCCCGGACCGCGCGTAAATGCAATGGCGCTCAGATCCTTGGCGCTCACACCCGCACGCTTCAGTGCCGTATCCACCACCGGAAGGATGTTCTGCTGATGCGCTCTGGAGGCAAGCTCAGGTACAACACCCCCGTACTCCTCATGAACCCGCTGACTCGCTATCACGTTGCTGGCCAAAAGCCCGTCCCGGATCACTGCCGCTGACGTATCATCGCAGGATGATTCTATCCCCAGGATTACAGTACTCATCGTTTACACATTAATTATATATAAGACAAATACATTTTTCAGAAAACAAAGGCTATGCCCGCATCCACCATCGCACCGTCGTAATGCTTCACGTAAACATACTGTGCCTCAATGAAAAGTTTCAGGGACTCCTTGACGCGCAGCTCCGCGCCCGCTCCCGCAGTCAGGCTCATCCGGTTCGTATGGGTAGTGGCATCGCGGTCCGCATCAACATTGTGCCGGGTCCAGGAAGCATATCCCACGCCCGCAATCGGATACAGATTCACCTTCCCGCCCGTGCGGATAGGAAACTGTACGTCCAGCCCAACAAGCAGCGCATCCTCCTCCTGATGGCGGAATACTATACATGCATGCGGCGCAAGCCGTACATATTTGCTCAGGCTGTACTGGAACACAAGGCCGCCCATGGCTGACTCATTGTGGCTCACAAATCCAAGACGGGGGCCGAAGGCCTTCTCCCCGCGCTCCGCATGTACTGCCTCGCTCTGCAGAAGGCTCATTATACCTATTATTATTAAGGTGTAAATCCTCAGTATTTGTCCTCTTTTCATCTTCTGTTATTTTAAGCCACAAATATAGTAATTTTTTATATAAATACCGTGATTTTTTTAACCCTCTCAATTCATTTGTCAACTCACGGTACCAATTTTTTATATGTTGTGCAACATGTTTTATAAACATATGCCAATTTTTATATAAAATCCGTTAATAATTTGGCTCATTTCAGAAAAATTAATTAAATTAGCGCACTGAAATGCGACTACGGCCGCAGTTTCTTTCATCTTTTGAACTAACATTTTATTAATCAATACAATACTAACAGACACTTAATTCTTCAGAAAAACACAGAACAATCCAACCCTACCAAACTAACGACTACACTAAATCAAAAAGTAGAAATCAATCATCATTAACTATTTTATGAGAAAACATCTTATTGCGACAATGCTGGTGATGGCCGCTCTTCCCGCAGTGGGTACCCTGAGCGCATCGGCTAATCCCGAGCCCCAGCAGCAGAGTCAGACCGTTACCACCATCAACGGTACGGTCCTTGATGAAAACAACGAACCCGTTATCGGTGCTTCTGTTGTGCAGAAAGGCGTTGCCGGTCACGGCGCTGCCACTGACGCTTTCGGTCACTTTACTCTCCGTGTTCCCGTGGGTGCTCAGCTCATGATCAGCTACGTTGGTTACAAAACAACTCAGGTTGCCGCTGCCAACGACATGACTGTTTACCTCGAACCCACAACTGAAATGCTTAACGAACTCGTAGCCATCGGTTACGGTTCTCAGAAACGTGCCAACCTTACCGGTGCTGTCGCTACTGTTGACGTTGCACGTACTATGGACAGCCGTCCTGCAACTGACGTGGTTAAAGCTCTCCAGGGTGCTGTTCCCGGTCTTACCATTACCTCCGGTGACGGTGGTGTGAATGCTGCCGCTACTATCAAAATCCGTGGTACAGGTACTCTTTCTAACGGTCAGACTTCTAATCCTCTTATCGTGGTGGACGGTGTGCCCGTGGATGACCTCAGCTTCGTTAACCCCGATGATATCGCTGACATCTCAGTCCTCAAGGACGCGTCCTCTTCTGCCATCTTCGGTACACGCGCTGCCTTCGGTGTAATTCTTATCACCACCAAGACTCCTAACACCAATGACCGTGTTTCTCTGAAATACACAAATAACTTCGGTTGGAGCCAGGCTACTGTCCTTCCCGACTTTGACAATGTTCCCTCTCAGATTCGCGCTCAGATTCAGGCAACTAACCGAGATGGCAATGAAGCCGGTTTCTTTGGTATGTGGTTTGATCAGGTTCTTCCCCTCGCTGAACTCTGGTATCAGCAGAATGGTGGCAAGAAAGCCGGTCACCGCCTGATGCGTCCTTATGTGGACGATTCTGATGTTGGTGACTATTTATGGAACGGTACTAACAACGTTTATTATGCTGACTGGGATGTGTTCGGTATCCTTTATAACAATGCCGCCCCGTCTAACAAGCATAACGTTAGCCTTGAAGGTACTTCCGGTAAAACTCAGTACCGCCTCTCTTTTGGTTACGACAAAAAACAGGATCTCATGACTTATAATCCTGACAAAATGACTCGTTACACTGCTAATGCCAATATCTCTACCGAGATTTTCTCTTGGCTCCGCGCTGGTGTTCGTTTCAATTTCGGTCAGAACAATTATAATACTCATTATTTCCCCTCTCGTGGCCGTTACAACACTATGCTCCGTTGGGGTTCTTATTGGACCGTGCTCGGTAATCGTCAGGCTGAAGACGGTAATATTTATGAGTACTCTACTATCGCTTCTCGTGAACAGGCCGGTGAGGACAATAGAAAAACTATTGACACCAAGATTCAGGCTTGGATGGAAGCCCAGATCATAAAAGGCCTCTCCCTCCACGCTGATTTCACTTATGACGTGCAGAGCTTTAACCGCGAGCGTGTCTATATGCCTATTTATTCTTGGGATACTTGGGGATACATTACAAAAGAATATCCCCTCGGATATAACGTCGCTGCTCAGAGCAATTCTGAAGCTTACCAGTACAATACTCACAGCTACATGTGGAACACTAATGTGTACGGTACTTACCAGAACACATTCGCCAATGACCATAACCTCAAAGTTATGATTGGTGGATCTGCTGAAAAGTATTATAGCAATTACTTCTACGTTGGTCGTGACGTCCTCATTGACAACTCTCTGCCTTACCTCGCACTCACCACTGGCGGTGATAACGGAGACGCTGTTTATCTTGACAATACCATCGGACACCGTGCTACTGCCGGTTTCTTCGGCCGTGTCAACTATGACTATAAGGGCACTTACCTCTTTGAAGCTAACCTCCGTTACGACGGTTCTTCTCGCTTCCCCGCAAATGACCAGTGGGCTTGGTTCCCTTCTTTCTCTGCTGGTTACCGTTTCTCTGAAGAAGCTTACTTCGAACCCCTCAAAAACTGGTGGAGCAATGGTAAAATCCGTGCTTCTTACGGTCACATCGGTAATGAGGCTGTTGGTGACAACATGTTCCTCTCTACTATCACCAACTATACCCCGGGTAACATCAACTGGCTTAACGGCGGTTCAAAGGTGGGTATGATGTCTTCTCCCTCTCTGGTTTCAAGCTCTCTGACTTGGGAACGTGTTATTACCACCGACGTTGGTCTTGACCTCGGTTTGCTCAATAACTCAATCAACATTACTTTTGACTGGTTCCAGCGTGATACTAAAGACATGCTCGCCCGTCTCAATGAGCTCCCCGCTACCCTCGGCGCTTCTGCTCCTTATGGCAATGCCGGTCACCTTCGCACTCGCGGTTGGGAACTTGGTATTGGATGGAATCACTCATTTGGTGAAGCCGACGTTTATGCCAACTTCAATATCTATGACGGTAAAACCAAGGTTGTTGAATATCCTTCTCAGAACCAGCTCCTGAACGCTTTCTATAGCGGTCAGAACTATGGTGACATCTGGGGTTTTGAAACTGACAGATACTTTGAAGAAAGTGACTTCCTCGGTAAGGACGCTAACGGTAATTGGATTTATGCTGATGGTGTCGCTTCTCAGGCTACTCTTTCTAACGACAATTTCCAGTTCGGCCCTGGTGACATCAAGTTTAAGGACCTTAACGGTGACGGTGTTATTAATGGTGGTGACCCCAACATGGTTGATCCCGTAACTGGTGAAAAGATTCCCGTTGGTTCTGCTCGTAACCACGGTGACTACAAAGTTATCGGTAACGCGCTCCCGCGTTATGAATACTCTTTCCGTATCGGTGGCGCTTGGAGAGGTTTTGACCTTGACATGTTCTTCCAGGGTGTGGGTAAACGTAACATGTGGATGGCTTCTGGTTTCATCGTGCCTTTCGCTAACAATGACGACGTTGTTTATGCTAACCAGATGAGCTACAATAAATACATTTACGACTCTAACAATCAGGTGGTTGGATACGAAATCAATCAGAACAACGACTATCCCGCTATGTTCGGTTCTAACGCTGGTAGCGGTACTGCGGCTGCTCCTAACCTTGAAATCGGTCGTCACAACTTCTATCCCCAGTCCAAGTATCTGATGAACATGGCATACCTCCGATTCAAATCTCTGACCGTAGGTTATACAATCCCTGCTTCCATCACCAAGAAAGCACTCATCCAGAAGGCTCGCCTGTACTTCAGCGCTGACAACCTCTGCTTCCTTTACAATGGCATGCACAAGTATCCCATTGACCCGGAAATCGGTTCTCAGTGGACATTCGGTACCACCCAGACAACAAGCGTTGGTTCTTCATCTGATTCCAACGGTGGTAGTTACGGATACTTCGGTCGCCGTGCGCCTATTAACCGTACTTTCTCTTTCGGTATCCAGGTTACATTCTAAAATCATCTTTGAATACTTCTCATGAAAAAATCATTAATAATTGGTTCTCTTGCAATCCTGGGCCTTACCCTCGCTTCTTGCGATGATTTCCTGGATGACAACAGATACCCCCTCACTCAGGAAATTAATAATCCTGAATTCTGGAACAACGAGTCTAACGTGGAACGTGAGGCTAATCTGTTCCTAAGCACCCTGAAGGGTTACGGTAACTACCGCGCTAATATTCAGAGCACAACTGTATCTGGTCAAGGTGACTTCTACTTTGCAACCCTCTCTGATGATCAGGTCGGCCGTACGTACGCTTTGCAGAACTGGACTTATACTCAGGCTCCTTCTACTGATGGTAGCTACAATAACCCCTACCGTACCATACGTCACGCTATGTTGATCATGAAAGGAATGGAAACTTCCTCTCTTGATGAAAACACACGTAACCACTATGTCGGTATAGCTCGCCTCTTCCGTGCCCTCGCTACTTTCGACCTCGTTAAACGTTATGGTGACGTCATCTGGATTAATGAACTCGTTGACCTCGATTCTGACGGTATCCTTTACGGAGCTCGTGAAGATCGTGACATCGTTATGGATCGTGTCCTGGAAGACCTCAACTTCGCTGTTGCCAACATCTCTGTGCAGTCTGATAAGTTCGGTTTCTCTAAAGACATGGCCCTCGCAGCTAAAGCCGAAATTTGCCTCTTTGAAGGTACTTTCGCCAAGTATCGCACTCAGGCCGATAACGGCAAGGGTCCCGACATGAACCGCGCTTCCAAGTATCTCAATGAATGTGTTGACGCTTGTACTCCACTCATGGGACGCTATACCCTCGCTAATGATTATGCCGACATATACAAGTGCATTACAACCGGTGCTTTCAGCGGTGTTAGTGAAATTATAGTCGGTAAAGCATTCCGTGAACAGCAGATGATGCATCAGCTCGTCGCTTATACCTGCTCTTCTACCCAGATCAGCGGTATCACTCGTGACGCCTTTGAATCTTTCCTCTTCAAAGATGGTAAACCCGCTGCCAGAACTTCTGAAAACACTTCTGACGTTGGTGAAATGGATGCCGAAGGTAACTACTCTATCGCCAAACTCCTCGATGTTCGTGATGGACGCCTTGCATTCCTTACTGACCCTTATGTATACTGTAAAGGTATGACTTGGACTCGTGACGGTGCAGGTGCCATGGATGCAACTACTGGTTATGGCGTGCGTAAGTATGACAACACTGCTATGCCCGTGTATAACCGTATTACCATTGGTCAGAACTTCACCTGCGGCCCCATCTATTGGCTTTCTGTTGTTCTCTGTGAATATGCTGAAGCTAAGGCTGAACTCGGTACCCTGAATGATAACGACCTCAATATTTCTATCAATAAGCTGTACGCTCGTGCTGGTCTCCCTGCTCAGACAGTTGCTTCTCTGAATGCTATTGCTGACCCCGTAAACAACATGGGAGTTTCCTCTCTCATCTGGGAAATCCGTCGCTGCCGCCGTTGCGAACTCATGTGTGACAATAACTACCGCTATTGGGACCTCATCCGCTGGCATCAGCTTGAACTCCTTGACTCCAACAAACATCCCAATGTTATGCTCGGTGCCAACATGACTGCTTCAGTGGCATATACAGACCCCGAAATTGCTAAGGATCTTAACTTCACTAACGGTTACCTCAACGGTAGCCTCGGAGTTCGTGCTTACGACAAGAAGTACTATCTCTTCCCCCTGCCGCAGGATCAGCTCAACCTCAACCCGCAGCTCACACAGAACCCCGGTTGGTAAACCCAACAAACCCCATAATAAAAAAGCGTTCCCCCTCGGGAACGCTTTTTTTATACCCAACCTCGCCGTAGGGAGAGCTCCCCAATAGTACGGACTTACCTTTGGCAAGTAACAACGCCCCCCCCGCCGCCCTCCACCATTCCACATCCCGTTAGCCCCCTCTCAGCGCCCGCAGACGTCTGCACATCCCGGAGGGATGACACATTGTTAACCTCGTACACCGGAGCCGCAG
>CAZNBD010000044.1:0-14805 GCA_964571405.1 uncultured Bacteroides sp.
TCCGCTTGTGGTGAGCGCGTTAGTGAGATAAACGCTAGGGTGGCTCACTCTTTTTATTGTGTCTTACCTAACGAATCACCACCACCCGCCCCGACCGAGCCACACGGAGCAACAAAAAATTATCAGAATGAAAAAGTATTTCTCACTTCTTTTTGTGGCTCTCTTTGCCACTCTGTCATTTGCCCTTACCAGTTGTGGCGATGACGATGACGAACCCAATGGAGGAAATGACAAAGCCTCTCTGACCATCAATGGCCAGGGCTACAAAGAACACACCACTACGGGTGCTTCTTCAACAATTGCAGATTACTCATCTACTCGTCCTGACCTTGGCATTGCGATTAAAGCTGAACTTTATCCGTCCGAGTCTGACGAGTTGGACTTCTTTCCTTGTGCCAACATTTCATTTAACGCAGAGTCTGCAACTCTTTCAAAGGGCATGACACTTACTCTCAATGAAGGTTATGTTGAGATGATGACAGATTTTATACAAGGGGACAAGTACGATGAGATTAAGAGCGGCAAGGTAACTGTATCTGAAGTGTCCGGAGCCTCTGTCACTCTCAAATTTGACAATCTCAAAATTGCCGATGATGACAACGAAATAATCACCATCAATGGCACTCTGAAATTCCAATACACCAAAATATAAAACTCAACAATGGGTGCAGATGGTTAAACTGTTCCACCTGCACCCTTTTTCTTTCTTCTTAATCATGGCATTAATCAAATGTAACGAGTGTGGCGCAGAAATATCTGAACACGCCAAAAAATGTCCTAAATGTGGTGCTACAACTATATCATTGGAGAGAGTAAAATCAAACAAAAAGTCTAAGACCATCTTTTTTGTGTCCTTAGTTATAGTTGCTATACTTTTAACTTTAGGCGCTATTCTCTTGATTAATAGAACTTATATGGTAGATCGGCGCGAAATAGGAGAGGAAGCTGATGAGACGAATGTTATTGTGGAAATAACACCAGAATTTATCTCAAGAATAAATAGGTATGAAGAGGTTTCGTCATATTCTGAAGGAATGGCAGCTGTATTACTTGATGGTAATTGGGGATATATAAACACTACAGGAGAGGAAGTTGTTCCCTGTCAATATTCTGATTATACTCCTGCAAGTAAATTTTCTGAAGGTCTTGCTTATGTAAGGATGGGAAACGATATTGGTTATTTAAATCACGAAGGGCAAGAAGTTATACCTTTTAATTATATCTCTGCCTATCCCTTTTCAGAAGGACTGGCGAAAGTACGTCGGAGAGATGCCAGTCATGATGAATTTATTAATAAAGAAGGTGAGACAGTACTGCTGTGTTCATTTGCAGGAATGGGTGATAGCAAATTCATTGAAGGATTGCTTCCTGTAAAAATGGATGGAAAATGGGGATATATTAATACTAACGGTGATATTGTAATCCCTTGTAAGTATGATTATGCCTTTAGTTTTTCCGAGGGGTTGGCACGAATAGAACAAAATGGAAGGATAGGATTCATCAATACAGAAGGAGAAGAAGTAATACCAAGTTCTTTCTCACAAGCAGGGAATTTTTCAGATGGACGAGCCTATGTGACATTTGATAACATTTTATGGGGGTATATTAATACTTCAGGAGAGATTATTATTCCCATCCAATATCAGTGGGCACAAGAATTTTCTGAAGGACTCGCTGCTGTCCGTAATGATTCCGGTTACGGGTATATTAATACTGCTGGTGATGTAGTTATAGATTTTAAATATGAGTTGGCCTTATCATTTTCTGAAGGGTTAGCATGGGTGGAAATAGGTGATAAACTTGGATGTATAAATTCTAATGGGTATTTGATTATTCCATTTCAATACGAAAATGTATGGAGTTTTTCTAATGGGGTAGCGAAAGTAAAGAAAAATAACAGGTACGGATATGTAGATAAGATGGGTAACGATACATTTAATTAGTAATTTAATAATAATTTGGCTTAAATTTCAATTATGGCTCTAATATATTGTAGAGAGTGTGGCGGCCAGGTTTCTGACCGAGCCACTGAATGTCCCCACTGTGGCTGTCCGATTGAGATAATTAAAAAGTCAGAACGTCAAAATTATCTTGCTCAAAAGCCGAAGAAAAAAAGGAAATTCATAGTTATATGCTTTTTATTACTAGCATTACTTGGTGTTTGTGGACTTATTGGTTATAAATTTGACTTATTATCATCCAACACACTGAAGATAACCCCAGAATTTGCAGAGGCGGTTCAGAAGTATGACCGGATAGATGCTTTTTCTGAGGGAATGGCAGCGGTGCGACGAGACGGCAAATGGGGTTATATTAATCTCAAAGGTGAAGAAGTTATTCCATGTCAATTCTCTGATGCATTTCCTGTGGGCCAATTCTCTGAAGGTTTAGCATGTGTTGTAGATGATCGAGCGTCTGAAGATGAGTCCCTTATAAACAAACGAGTTGGATTTATCAATAAGAAAGGAGAATGGGTGATTGAGGGAGATTACTATACAGAAATACCTTCCTTGTCAGAGGTATGGAGTGAGAATGACCATACGCTTCCATCGTTTAAAGACGGCATGTGCGCAGTATGGAATTTGGCGGCAACTAACTATTGGGATGACAATAATGAAAACAGCAAGATTATGCTAGTTAATAAAAACGGAACTCTTCATGAGGTTGCAGACACGGTTGGTTTCAGAATGTATATTTTTCATCCTTATCAAATACTTCATCCTTTTAAAGATATTGCTCAAAACCGAGAACGGAGTATCGTGTATGATGATTATGCGTTAACTATTGCCCGTGATACTGTTGACTGCGACAACGGAGCCAGGTTAGTTACGTGGCAGATACTTGATATCAATAACTATCCATTTCAGACTGGAGAGAAAACTGTTCAATATTTCATTGACAATTCTGGAAATTCTTCACTGTCAACAGCCCAAGAGGAGTCTATGGCTCAGCATCTTGTCAGTTTGAGGCTTACTCTTATTGATAGACATAACTGGCAACTAGAAGAAGAACGCCGCCGTCAGGAAGAAGAGGAAAGACTCAGACGAATTGAATGGGTCTTTGGTACATGGGAATATAACGGGTTCCTTGATATGGGGCGTTATTTAGGCGGGAGAAGGCGTGTCACTTCCAGACTTGTTATTTCAGAAGATAATCTGAGCGTTTTTAATAATGGAAGTTTATCTTTTAACGGCTCTTATGAGATAGAAGATGGTAGAATAGTATATGGAAGCCGGAACGGTTCATCTTTTGTTTTACCTTTAGACCAGTATTCTCATAGAATTGAATTTGATAGAGGCGGATTCTATTCAAAGATATCATCATCAACAAATAATAACTCTTACCATTCTTTTAATAATTCATCTTCAAATTCCACTTCAACGAATTTCCGTTCGGAGGCAGATGTATGGGCATATTTATCAGGTCGTACCTTTAGTGGTAATGGAACTTATTTAAGAGTATGCCCTCAATATCTTGAAATTAGAGGTACTCCTGCTACCGGTGCAATTAGAATTACCAATATTAGAGAAAATTCTGCAACCCTCGTTGCAAGTTCTCAATACCTCGGAGGACAAACATTCACAATGTATCTCAATGCTTCAAGTGGGACTATTACAAGCGATGGTTTAATTTATTATTCAAGATAGAATAATAGACAGCAACAAGGGGAGAGTGTAGTCTCTCCCTTTGTTTATGCTTGCGAATTTACATCCCTTATTGAATGGGCTCTAAGTTAAGCAAATGCTCTGAAAAGACAGTTTTAATATGATAGATGGGTGTAAATGAACTAGTCAATAGTTTTAATAATCCACTATGACCAACTGATACAGAATAACCGCAAAGAATTTACTGGCTGATATTGCGTATATTAAGAGGAATGCTTATCTTTGCATTTGCAAGTCATGAGATAAAAGGTTAGTATCAAATAATATGCTGCGAATTTAGCCAATGAGGATTTTGTGTTTGGTTTTTGCATGGATGTTTTGTTTTGTGGCGGCTGCGCAGAAAGTTTTTTGTGTTGATTACCGGTATCAGGCTGATGTCAAGGTTTTTGTTACAGATAAAGAATATCGTGCAGACCTTGTTGTTTTCAAGACTGACCGAGAGTACAGAGCCGGCTGGCGGAAAAACAATAAAAAACATCTGATGTTTTGATTGATAAGAAGCCGAAACCATTTTCCTTGATAATTTACAGCAAAGTATATGAAGGACTTTGAGAGGAATAATAACATTCCTACGTGGATAGCGGCAAAATTATCTACTGATCAGAATGTCTTTATTACGGGAAAAGCTGGTACCGGGAAAACTACTCTGCTTAAAGAAATTGTAAAAAGTTTGAGGGATCAGAACAAAAAGGTAGTAGTATTAGCTCCTACTGGAGTCGCCGCTAAAAATGCTGGAGGCCAAACCATACATTCTTTTCTGCGTTTGCCAATAACGCCATATGTTCCCAACGTAAAAATTAATAATTTATATAATCTTACTGTTGGGCGGAATCCTGTAGTAAAGCTCATTGACACCATTGTTATTGATGAAATAAGCATGGTACGTTGTGACTTACTTGATATGGTTGATGATGTATTGCGTCACTATAGGAAATCCACTGCTCCCTTTGGCGGAGTGAGGATTATCGCGTTTGGAGATTTATTCCAACTTATGCCTGTAGTAACTTCAAAGGATTGGCCTCTATTAAAAGAATGGTATCGTTCTCCATATTTTTTCAGTAGTAAAGTTTATGAGAGAAATCCGTTTCTGATGATAACTCTCAATAAAGTATACCGGCAGAACGATTCTGATTTTCTTGATTTGCTCAATGAGGTCAGAAGTGGTAAACTGAGTGAAAAGAACCTCGCTTTGTTAAGCAAAAAATATAAAGCAAACAATCCTAAGAATCTGAGTCAAAATGTAATTAGATTGACCACTCATAATAGTCTGACCCGAACATACAATCAGGAAATATTTGATACTCTACCAGGTGTGTCTCATCAGTATGTTGCCATTATTTCAGGATATGTCCATTCTCTTGAATATCCCACCTCCTCAATTTTATCTCTGAAGAAAGATGCCAGAGTTATGTTTACAAAAAATGACACTTCAGATGCAGCCTCGTATGTCAATGGGAGTCTTGGGACGGTGGTGAAATGTGACATTGACAATGTTATAGTTAAACTTGATGGTTCAGGAAGTGTATTAAGAGTGTTTCCTCAGACATGGTATTTTGATGAATATTTTTATAATAGAACAACGCACACGTTGGAATTACATCACAGAGGAACGTTTTGCCAAATTCCATTAAAATTGGCATGGGCTATAACTATCCATAAGTCTCAAGGATTGACTTTTGATAAGGTGATAATTGATGCGGGAAAAGCATTTGCCCCTGGTCAAGTTTACGTTGCTTTGAGTCGTTGCAGAAAGTTTGAGGGAATTAAATTGGATACACCAATAACTCCTGAGGTTATTCAGACTGATCCAATTGTCAAATATTTTATGAATCCCCAAAAGGATAATGATTATCTCCCTGCATTTAGTATAAAAAAGAAGTCATCAAAGAAGCCCAGGAGGCCAGCAAATCTTCATGGATTAGATTTGTTGAAATGGCTCGCTGAAAATGATTTTACTATTGAGGAAATAAGTGAAGAAACCGGGTATAATAATACCAGTCTTGTCTATCATGATTTATGTAAGCTCATATCAATAGGTAAACTCGGATTAGCCTGTCGGATGTCAACGGCTACCTTAAATGACATAAAGGAAGCTTGGAAATCAGCTGGATTGGATGCTGACATAAAAGAGGTGAAGAAATTCTGCAAAATGAATGTGAACTTTGGTGAAATACAGATGGTTAGATGCCATATGGAGTTTTTGGCAAAAAGAAATAAATATTGATCTTTTCAACTATAAAAATAAATCAACTTACGTTATGTAATATTTCACCTGTTAAAGATGGGACATCCTGAAAATGAGTTAACATAAATTTGTCAATCGTTTTAGTTTGGAGTGCAATTTATTTCGTATATTTGCAATCCCTAACACTTTATGTATAGTATTGAAAATTCCGCTATCTCAACCCAATGAAACTCATTAGTGATAATATCTACAATCTGTTTGCCTTGTGCAAAAAGTATAAGGTGAGCAAGTTGTATGCGTTCGGCTCAATTTTAACCTCAAGATTTAATGAGGAGAGTGATGTTGATATTTTGGTTAATTTCTCACCTGAAGTTAATCACAACAACTATTTGGACAATTTTTTGGATTTTTACCACTCATTAAAATCATTGTTTGGCCGTGAAGTTGATCTGGTTGATGAAACAACTCTAAGAAACCCTTATTTGATAGAGGAAATTGAAAGAACCAAATACCTTATATATGGATAGAAAACTCCGCAAATATCTCTCAGACATTCTATCTTCAATATTGGAAATAGAATCTTTCATGGTGGATAGACCCAAGGAATATGCAACTTTTTGCAATGATACACTATTCAGACGTGGAATAGAGCGTAACATTGAAATTATGGGGGAAGCAATGAATCAGGTTCTTAAAATTGAACCTGGAATTCAAATTACATCAGCTCGTAAAGTAGTAGATACTCGTAATTTTGTCATACACTCCTATGACTCTTTGAAACCTGATATTCTGTGGGGTATAGTGGTAAATCATCTACCTTTACTAAAAAATGAGGTGGAGAATCTTTTGAATAACTAATATTTCAAGGGTTTTGACGTTATGAATATGATAATTATTTGGAGATGAATTTTGATCATATTTTGAATTCATTGATGGCTATCATCAATGAGATGTCACCATATATATTACTTGGTTTCTTTATTGCCGGTCTGCTGCATGTATTTGTTTCGCCTCAGACCATGAGCCGGCATTTATCCGGAAATTCAGCTGGTTCTGTGATCAAGGCGGCTTTATTGGGCATTCCGTTGCCTTTGTGCTCATGCGGGGTGCTCCCTACTGCCATTTCCCTGAGGCGTAATGGCGCTTCAAGGGGCGCTACGACTTCCTTTCTGATTGCAACACCACAGACTGGTGTTGATTCAATCACTGCCACATATTCTCTTTTAGGGCTGCCCTTTGCGGTGCTGAGACCGATTGCGGCCCTGGTAGGCGCGGCAATCGGAGGCCTTGCTGTTAATCGGCTTGCTGCTGAGGAAAAAGAAGAAATGAAGACGGAACAAACTTGCTGCGCCACACCTGAGAATGTCCCTGCTGGGTTTTGGCCCAAGATGATGGAAGCGTTGCGCTACGGCTTTGTGAATATGGTTCAGAGTGTGGGTAAGTGGCTGGTGATAGGACTGTTAGTGGCCGCACTGATAACGGTATTTGTGCCGGATACATTTTTTACCGGCTTGAGCAGATATCCCATCCTGGCCATGATTGCAGTGGTGATAGTTGCAATTCCGATGTACATCTGTGCAACAGGTTCAATTCCCATTGCCTTGTCCCTGATGATGAAAGGCTTGTCACCCGGCATAGCGTTTGTGATGCTTATGGCAGGTCCGGCCGCCAACTTTGCTTCAATTCTTCTTCTTTCCCGCACTCAGGGAAAACGCGCCACTGCGGTATATGTGGGATCTGTTGTGGTCACAGCCATAGGTTTCGGTCTGATTATTGACTTGCTCCTTCCGGCCCACTGGTTCACACCCGCTCTGGCTTGTGGAAGTGCGGGATGTCATGAACATGGGATTCATGCAGGAGGATGGTTTGCTTATGCCTGCAGTATTGTGCTCCTTATCCTGCTTGTTTTCAGCGCAGTAAAATCAAAACTTGATAATCGTAATAAATTACAGAACAAAGATATGACACAGATTTTTAATGTAAAGGGAATGTCATGCAATCACTGCAAGGCTTCAGTTGAAAAGGCGGTGGGTAATGTTGAAGGAGTAACGGGTGTTCACGTTGATCTATCAGCAGGTACCGCAGCAGTTGAGGGTGAGTTTGATCCTGAAAAGGTTCGTGAGGCCATTCTGAATGCCGGTTTTGAGCTTTAAAAATTAGTTAGAAAGTGAAATTTCTTGTCGGAGTGCTACTCTTTTGTCTGACTGCCTCATGCAGCCGGACCGAGGAGTGTGATACCGTTCTTGAAGCTTTGCTTTCAGCACCATTAATAGAACGATACGAACCGACACCTCCACCCAGCCCTGATGCGGGGTGTATTAAATTGAGAATACGCCCCATAGGCGGATCTCTCGGAGCCGTTTTCAAGGATATAAACGATGAGCATCTGGCAGCGGCGCAACAATCCGGATTTTCTCCCATCTTTACCAATAATGATGCGTGGAATAATCCACATGATCTGGTGCGCCTGCGTTCAAACTCATTATACTTTCTTGACAGTCTGACACATTCTTATCCGTACCTGACAGAAAATTCCGCTCTGTTGTTAGAAGAGATAGGACGCCGCTTTACTGATACCCTCGCGGCACGCGGTGGGGGCCGTTACCGCTTCAAAGTGACGAGTGTACTGCGTACTGAAGCCACAGTGGGACGTTTGCG
The DNA here is from genome assembly GCA_964571405.1 of uncultured Bacteroides sp. Taxonomy (GTDB): domain Bacteria; phylum Bacteroidota; class Bacteroidia; order Bacteroidales; family Muribaculaceae; genus CAG-873. The sequence goes on from CAZNBD010000044.1 coordinate 8,509, forward strand.
CAGAGTTAACCGCAATGCATCCGCCAACAGTGCACACTGTTATGGAACAACTTTTGACATAAGTTATGCCAAATTTGTATGTGATGACAGCACCGATACCAGACGCACCAATGAGGATTTGAAAAATCTTCTTGGAGAAGTACTGGCAGACTTGAGAAGTCAGGGACGGTGTAAAGTCAAGCATGAGCGCAGGCAGGGCTGCTTTCATATTACAGCTTTGCCGTTTATAAATGTAGAAGAACCGGAACCTTAAAAAATCAGACAGATGAGTGAAAAGCCCTTGCGGCGGGTAATCGCCATTTTCCTTAAGATGCTCAAAATCACGGCCTGGACTTTGATGGCAGTGGTGTTGGCTGTGAGTGCAGTTCTCATCTGTACTGTAAAAGTTCTCAAACCGGCAACTCTCACACCCATAGTGGAAAAGATAGCCAACCAGTATCTTGAAGCACAGGTCAGCATTGACACTCTCAAATTAGAGTTCAAACCGGTTTTCCCCATTCTCCGTGCAAATATAGACGGACTGACGGTTGTTTCTCATGCTTTTACAGAAGAGGAACTCTCCACTTTGCCTCCTTACTCAGATACCTTGCTGACCGTAAATCACTTTGGCGGCAGCATTGATCTGGGAAAACTGATGGCAGGACGCATTTCCATCCATGATGTGCGGATTGACGGCCCGCAGGCCAATATTGTCATTGCAGAGGATGGTAAGGCCAATTATCTGATATTTCCCACCGAGCCGGATACAGTGAATGAACCGTTCACAATCCCGTCCATTTCAATTGACCATTTCAAACTTACAAATCCCAAAGCCATACGGTTTTACAGCGCGCAGGATTCCACTGCGGCCACAATTGTTCTCCTGCAGGACATGGACATAAACGGCACTGAAGAACCGGTTTACCGCCTGCGTGTTGACGGTAATCTTGAAAGCCCGATTACGCGCCAACTCGTTAACCTGTCTGACTTACAGTTTGGTATAGACGGAGCGCTGCATTGGACGCCTGATAATCCGGTGGCTATTCAACTTGAAAATTTCACTCTGAGGGGAGCTTTCCTTCAGGCACGCCTCAACGCAGCAGTTGATTTTGGAGATACACTGCGGATTGAAAGTGCAGAGTTTTTCCTTGATTCCCTTAAGGTTGCAGACTGCCTGACAATGCTTCCTGACAGCATTGTGGCAGCCCATCATCTGCGAGCTCCTTTCTTTGAAACAGATATGGCAGTATCGGCGCACGGGCGTCTTGTAAGCCCTTATGTGCCTGATGTTGACACAATTCCATATATGGATCTGACAGTTTCCATTCCACCGTCAGAGCTTACTTACGGGCGTGCGCGTTTTCATGACATATCATTGGGAATGAACATGCAGCTGAGGGGTCCGGACCTGGACCGGGCGCGTGTTGAGGTTGAAAGCTTCACCATAGCCGGACGGGCAACAGATCTTTCAGCATCTGCAGTCCTGACCAATCTGTCTTCAGACATGAATTTTGATGCACATCTTGATGGAACCCTCAACCTGGGAGAAATGTCTGTCAAAGTGAGGGAGTACATAGAAGGAATAGCCACAGGAAACCTGACCATGAACCTGCGGGCCCGCGGAGCAATGTCAATGATGGAACTCAACCAGTTCCACAGGCTTGATATAAGCGGAAACATGGTTGGCACCAACCTTTATTATCTCAAGTCAGATACTTCCCATGCCGTATCCATACATCAGGCACGGTTCAATTTCGGTTCTCACACTCAGGTCCGTCATCCGGAGACTGGAGAACTTACCGCTCCATCTCTTGTAGCCGCCATAAACATTGATACCTGCCAGATGCTTCTGGGAGGTGTGGGCATGAAAGTTGAAGACTTGCGGCTTGGAGTGGGAATGGAAAACACACGAGCCTTGAATGATACTTCAGTACTCAAACCGCTTGGAGGAGGATTACATGTAGGGCGACTTAACGTCCTCAATATCACAGACAGCGCCGGAATGCGCCTGCGTAATCTTGACGGACGTGTTGCACTGAGAAGGTACAGGAACGGACGTTATCCGGAGATAGAGCTGAGAGCCGGAATAGGACGCCTGTCTGCCGGCAGTGCCCTGGCACGCGTAATGATATCCGATGCCTCCCTGAAGGCAAGTACCCATCTGATTCCATCAAGAGCCAAAAGGCGTAAGGAAATAAAACATATCTCTGACAGTCTGGCATCTCTATTCCCTGATCTGAGTCAGGATTCCGTTTACGCACTGGCAATAGAGCACAGACGGCACCGCAGAGGAAGAAAACATATCACAACAGCCATTACTGCCAATGATAATGAAGTTATAGACTTCAGACTTCCACATGGATTCAACGTATTTCTGACAGACTGGCGCCTGGAAGGAACGCTCTCATCCAACCGAGCCAGACTCTTTACGCCCTTCTTCCCGCTGCGAAACCGTGTGGAGCATCTTGATCTGGCATTTAATAATGATTCCATCATTCTGAGTGGGGTAGAGTATAAGGTTGGTCATTCAGATATCTCAGCCTCCGGTATTATCTCGGATATAGCCCGGAGCCTTACCTCCCGCCGTCATACACCCTTGAAAATCAATCTGCAGTTTGTCTCAGATACAATTGATGTCAATCAGTTGGCGGCCGCTACTTTTGCGGGAGCTTCATTCTCAGAGCGTCTCCGGCTTGGTAAAATCCGTGCCCATCAGTCACTCAGTGATGATGATGAACGCTTTGATGAACTGGAAGAAGCAATGGAAGGTACTGACAGCCTGGCTCCTCTGCTGATACCCACCAATATAGAGGCTAACATAGGTCTTCAGGCCAGAAACCTTTATTATTCAGACCTCCATTTTACAGGACTGAACGGTGAACTGCTTATGTATGACGGAGCAGTAAACCTGAACAGATTTCAGGCAAGTTCAGAAGTAGGCTCCATGTCCCTTTCCGCTCTTTATGCTGCGCCCAAGGCGCGAGACATCAAGTTCGGTCTGAGTCTGGATGTGCGGGACTTTGTAATTGAACGCTTCCTCTCCCTTGTGCCGGCAGTTGACTCCATCATACCCATGGTGCGTGATTTCAGCGGCACCATAAATGCAGATATCGCCGCCACTGTGGATATAGATTCCACCATGAATCTGGAGCTTCCCACTCTCAGCGCAGCGGTTCATCTCAGTGGAGATTCTCTGGCATTCATAGACCCGGAGACATACCGTATCCTCGGTAAGTGGCTCCGATTCCGTGACCGCACGGATAATCATATCAATCATATGAGCGTGCAGCTTATTGTCCAGGATAACCGAATGGAGATCTTCCCGTTCAAGTTCAATATTGACCGTTATACCCTGGGTATAACCGGTTATAATGACCTGGCCATGAACTTTGATTACCACATTTCCGTGTTAAAAAGTCCGCTACCGTTCAAATTTGGTATCAATATCAAGGGTAATCCGGATAAATACAAGATTCGTCTGGGAGGCGCACGGTTCCGTGAAGGAGTTCCAACGGAACAGGTTCGCATGATAGATACCGTGCGTGTAAATCTCCTCAGTCAGATTACAGAAGTGTTCCGGCGAGGAGTACGAGGCTCCAGATTTGCCCGTCTTAATCTTGACAATCTGGGCAGGGCTGGTCGTATAGATCTGGGAATGGATACTCTCACACATGCTGATTCAGTGGCTCTTATCCGTGAAGGACTCATACCGGCACCGGTTGAAACAGCTCCGGTCAATAATTCCCGCAGAAGAAGATGATTTCAGATCAAAAGAAAAACGAGCTCAGAAGTAAGCTGGATAAAGCACTCGCTGCAGGCCGATTTCAGAAGCCTTTCCGTGCCGCTCTTTTTGACATGGATGGGATACTCTATGATTCCATGCCCCGGCATGCACGCGCATGGATGGCAATGTGCAGGAGAAACAATCTGAAGGCTGAGCCGGAGGAATTTTTTGCCTGGGAGGGACGTACGGGTGCTTCAACCATTGACATCATGATGATGCGTCAGAAAGGACGCCATGCCACCCGAGAGGAAATTCAAAGGCTTTATGGAATAAAGAGTGCCATATTCCGCTCCTTTCCTCCACTTGGCCCCATGCCTGGGACGCCAGAAAGTGTTAATACAGTCTTGGCCTCAAGAAGTCCCGCTGTACTGGTTACAGGTTCCGGACAAGCTTCTCTCCTGGATAAAATAGCATCCGATTTCCCCGGGGCATTTCTGCCGGGACAGAGAGTCACTGCCTTGGATGTCAAGTGCGGAAAACCGGCTCCCGAGCCTTTTCTGAGGGGAGCTTTGAAAGCAGGGGTAAAACCGAATCAATGTGTGGCTGTTGACAACGCCCCCTTAGGAGTGGAGTCAGCGCATGCCGCCGGTTGTTTTACAATTGGGGTACGTACGGGTCCGCTGTCCCCGGGCTGTCTTTTGGCCTCAGGGGCTGATATTGAGATTGAGAATATGGAGCAATGCAACTTTTTACTTTCCCTCTTGTTTTAAAGTAAAAAGGTTTAATTCAGTAAATTATTTTTTGCTCTATATTTTTACGCACTCTATGAATAAAAAACTCATTTTTACCAATATGGTAGGGCAGGCCATTGATGACCTGGCCTCAGATATAAATGTCACTGACGCAGTAGTAATAGTTGATGAGAACACGGCTCAGTTTGTACTGCCTATTCTTGTCAATGATTCTCAGACAGTGGCAAAAGCCAGGCTGATAACCGTCAAAGCCGGAGATGACAATAAATCCCTGGAACAGCTTACAAACCTGTGGCGCAATCTCAGTGAGACAGAGGCAACCCGAAACACACTTATAATTAATGTGGGCGGAGGAGTAGTGACAGACCTGGGAGGTTTTGCTGCAAGTACTTTCAAGCGTGGTCTCCGGTTTATCAATGTGCCCACTTCAGTGCTTGGAGCGGCTGACGCTTCATTTGGTGGAAAGAACGGTATCAACTTCAATGGTCTTAAAAATCAGTTGGGAACGTTTACGGAGCCTGAAGCGACCATCATATCCACAATATTCTTCAATACACTTCCTCAGCAGGAAGTACTCTCAGGATACGCAGAAATGCTCAAGCATGGACTTCTTGAATCTGATGAGGTCCTTAACCGACTGTTAAAATATAGCCCTGTATATCCCGTATTTGACAGTGAGGCTCTGATGCCTTTGCTGCAGGAAAGCGTCCGTGTTAAATCAAACATTATCGAGCAGGATTTCAAGGAATCAGGATTGAGAAAAGTCCTCAACCTGGGACATACATTTGCACACGCATTTGAAACCCTCGCCTTTGAGCGCAAATCTCCCATAGCACACGGTTACGCCGTGGCCTGGGGACTGGTATGTGCCCTTGTTCTCTCACATATGAATGCCGGGTTCCCGTCTGAGAAAGTGCACCTCATTTCAGATTATATACTGAAGAATTATGGTGCATATGATATCACCTGCGATGATTATAAGTCACTCCTGGCTGCCATGAGACAGGATAAGAAGAATTCTGATCCTGACAAGATTTCCTTTACGCTCCTTAAAGAAGTTGGAGACCCTGTCATAGATCAGACTGCAACAGACTCACAGATAACGTCAGCGCTGGATATTTACAGGGACCTGATGCACATAGCCTGAGCTTCACCTCTTCAGAGAGAAAGCTGAAGAGTGAACCTCAGGGAACGGGGCTCTGACGGGCCGTAGATGTATCCGGAGTCACGCATGTATCCTATATCAAAGTCTTTCTGATAAGAATTGAATATATTGGATACTCCGGCTGTTACATCCGCCGTGACACGGTTCAGAATCTTGAAGGAATAAACCGCACTCAGATCTGCGTCAAAGTAGGTTGGAGTGGCAACGGCCACATCCACCGGAGTGCCTGAACCCTCAAGATGCTGAACTGTCATGGGGCCTGTGAGTGTGCCGTTCAGTCTCAGTTTCCAATGTCTGTTGATGTTGTAATTTGCAGTAATATAACCGTAGACATCCGGAGTGCGGAAGAGCTTTTTGGCCGGAGCCACATCAGGATTATCGCTCCACTTTTCCGGCTCCTTGTACCTGCTTCGCTGTAGTGTAAGCCCTAACTGTGTGTCAAAATGACTTGAAAAATATACCTTGCTTTCAAGATTTAATCCGGCAACAGTAGCACCAGAGCCGTTAAATCTTTCCAGGATGGCATTCCCCATCTCATCCGACTGATCAAGCTGTCGAAGTGCAAAAACGTCTTTTAAGTCGGTGTAGAAACCTTCAATAAGAAAATTTGTCTGTATGGAACCGAAAGTGAGATAAATATCAGCGGAAGCGCTGAAACTGTTTGAGCTTTCCTGCTT
>CAZNBD010000044.1:14905-16870 GCA_964571405.1 uncultured Bacteroides sp.
CCATTCATTCTGGGCGTAAGCACTGTATATATTGACATTCTGCAGGACATTGTGATTATAACCAATGGTTACGTCATGCAGGCGATTGTAAGAATACTCCAGTCCTCCCACAAACTGAGAGGGCATGAAAAGCAGTTTCCTGAAGTTATGAGTGTACTGAGAGCCTGCGGTTACAACAAGGTCAGACGTGCGCCCGTATGCGTTGGGATCCATTTCTGAACCGTAATAACTCTTGCGTTTGATGGCTTGAGTTGCAGCAAAAGCGGAGAAGTGGCCCAGGTTGTCCCCCAGCCATAAATCATAAGTCATTTCTCCACCATGAATATTATGCTCAGTCTGTTCCGCCACCATGGCCAGGTGAGGAGGCTGAGCCAGATTGTCTCCCCCACGCCTGTATTCATGAGTGGTGTGGTATTCCATTGAAAGACGCGAGTCAACGGATGGACGGGCAAACATTCTTGCGCCTAATGTCTGACTGCTCAGGGCTGCAATTTCTGTATAACCGTCACCATTTGCATCATAACCATCACGTTTACGGCTCTGGCCGTAAGCCATCAGACCGGCTTTCTGATTGTCTGTCACAACGGAGGCGTTGAATGTGGTATTATTGTCAAGGCTCCCTGTAATGCCAATTGAACTCAGTGTATGACTGATCTGTGCAGAGTTAACCGCCGGGTCTTTGGTGATGATGTTTATGGTGCCTCCAATTGCAGAAGACCCGAAAAGGGCAGAACCACCGCCTCTCATCACTTCTATTCTGTCAATCATATTGGCAGGAATCTGTTCCAGGCCATAAACACCGGCGAGGGCGGAAAATACCGGGCGGGAGTTCATAAGTATCTGGGAGTAATGACCGTCAAGGCCGTTGATACGTACCTGAGTAAAGCCGCAGTTCTGACAATTATTCTCAACTCTGACTCCGGGTTGGAAATCTAAGCCGTCAGCCAGGGAACAAGCCCCGACTTCCACCAGGAGTTTACCTGTGGTCACATTAACAAGATTGGCACTTTCACGGCGTTTGGTCTCGCTTTTGGATGAAGTTACCACCACCTGATCAAGCATGAAAGCATCCGGCTCAAGATTAAAAGATACCTCAACGGTACTGTCCTGACTGACAGAAACAGGTATCTCCTGAGTTTTATAACCCGTGAAAGACGCTTCCAGAATATAATCACCGGGAGACACATTATGAAGAATATAATAACCGGCGGTGTCTGTGAGACATCCAGTGCGAGTTCCCTGGATTTTAACCACGCAGTAGGGCAGACGTTCGCCGTTTGAGTTATCCGTTACATATCCTGTGATATGAGAATGAGTGGAATGAGCAGCATATGAATATATGCAGTTAAAGGCTATAGCACAAGCTATTGCCAGAATAGAAAGTATTTTGGGCATTATTTGGTTCTTATAGGATTAGATATATCTTACTAACTTGGATGTCAAATAAGAACCGGGGGTGCTCTGAGAAAAGATGTTGACGGGTGTGAGAAGTCCCACTCAATCAGAGTGGCCTGATACAGGTTAAAAAGTACGGATGAATGCACCGCAAGGACCAGAACACCTGTGCCCTGGAAACCGGTGGCGGCGCTGTTGAATGCTGAAATTGTGTTCAGTGAGGCTGCTGAATGGCTGTGTGTGCCTGTGTGCTGAAATGGGTGGGAGTGGCATACAAGCGAACCGTCTGAAAGTGTGTGTGAATGCATAAAGACTGTGTTTGCAAACATGAAGTTTACAAACACCGCCACCAATGCGGCAACCAAAAGCCGTGTGAATTTACTTTCCTTATGCATTTGAGCGTGCAAATATAGGCAAAAAAGCTGAGACTTGCCGGTCAAAGACGCTCCTAAATGTTAAATGTTGTTACAATGACGAATTTTATTGCCTAAAAATTATGTTGTATAACATAAAATGTATAACTTTGCATCAGTTTTTCATGGTATTAGATTTAAGGTGAAAAGATTATTC
>CAZNBD010000045.1:0-16757 GCA_964571405.1 uncultured Bacteroides sp.
TTCAAAGAGCCTGGAAGTGATTGCAGACGCTCTGGCCGGATTCAACCACAGCAAGTATCCCTGGATTGAATGGGATGAAACCACCAAGAGCGGTAAGTTCCTTCACGTTCCCGCACGCGAAGACATCCCCGAGAACATCAAGGAGCAGCTGATTGTCGAGCTCTACTCTAAATAATAATCCTTAGACCCAACGAACCATGGCTATCTTAGCATTCCAGAAGCCCGAAGCGGTAATTATGGTGGAATCTACCAACCGCTTTGGAAAATTTGAATTCAAACCCTTGGAACCCGGCTATGGTATCACCGTAGGCAATGCGCTCAGACGCGTGTTACTGTCATCTCTTGAAGGTTACGCCATCTCTTCAATCAAAATTGACGGTGTGCGTAACGAGTTTGACACCATTCCCGGTGTGAAGGAAGATGTTACAAACATCATCCTGAACCTCAAGCAGGTTGACCTCAAACAGCGCGTGGAGGACTCTGACAATGCAAAAGTCACCATCAGCGTAGCCGGCAAGGAAACCTTTACTGCAGGTGATATTGCCAATGCGCTCACTGACTTTGAAGTCATGAACCCCGAACTTGTAATCTGCCACCTGGACAAGGAAGCCGCTTTCAATATCACTCTCACCATCAACAAGGGTCGCGGTTGGATTCCCGCTGATGAAAACGTTACCCCCAATGACGAGATTGATACTATTGCGATTGACTCTATCTACACTCCCATCAAGAACGTCAAGTACACTGTGGAGAATTACCGTGTAGACCAGAAGACAGACTACGATAAGCTCACCCTCGAGATTACCACCAATGGCTCCATCCTCCCCAAGGATGCCGTGAAAGAAGCAGCCAAGATACTTATTTACCACTTCATGCTCTTCTCTGATGAAAAGATCACTCTGGAAACAACTGAGCCCGATCCCAGTGAAGAGTTTGATGAGGAAGTTCTCCACATGCGCCAGCTCCTCAAGTCTAAACTTGTGGACATGCAGCTGAGCGTCCGTGCTCTCAACTGCCTCAAGAGCGCTGAAGTGGAAACCCTGGCTGAACTGGTCGTTTTCAATAAAACTGACCTGCTCAAGTTCCGTAACTTCGGTAAAAAATCCCTGGTGGAACTTGAAAGCCTTCTTAACAGCCTGAATCTATCGTTCGGCATGGATATCTCAAAGTACAAACTCGATAAAGATTAACACTCCAAATGAGACACAATAAAAAATTCAATCATCTTGGACGTCAGAAAGCACACCGTGACTCTCTGCTGGCCAATATGACAATCTCGCTGATTCTCCACAAGCGAATCAACACAACCCTGGCCAAAGCTAAGGCGCTCCGCATGTACGCTGAACCCCTGATCAACCGTGCCAAGGAGGATACAACAGCTAACCGTCGTCTGGTTTTCTCTTACCTCCAGAACAAGGAAGCCGTAAAGGTGCTCTTCCAGGACATCGCAGAGAAAATCGCTAACCGCAACGGTGGTTACACCCGCATCCTCAAGACCGGTTACCGTCTGGGTGACAACGCTCAGGTGTGCATGATGGAACTCGTTGATTACAACGAAGCTATGCTCGCCGCCACTGATGCTGCCAAGGCTAAGGCCAAGACCACTCGCCGCAGCCGCCGCAAATCTAAGGCTGAAAAGGTTGAAAACCCCGTGGAAGTAGTTGAAAATCAGGAAAAGGAACTCCCCGCAGCTGAATAATTTCAACAGAATACTATAAAACAGGGGCTGACGCTGATGCGTTGGCCCCTGTTTTATGCTCTTATTTGGAAAGTTTTTTGTAACTTTGTCATCAAATGAAAAGCGATGTTATCAGATATTTGCCGGATTCGGTAGCCAACCAGATTGCTGCCGGAGAGGTTATCCAGCGTCCCGCTTCCGTAATCAAGGAGCTGGTGGAAAATGCCGTTGATGCCGGGGCCTCTGAGGTGACAATCATCCTCAAGGATGCCGGTCGCACCCTCATCCAGGTGGTGGACAACGGCTGCGGCATGAGCCCTACGGATGCCCGTATGGCTTTTGAACGGCACGCCACAAGTAAAATCAGTTCCGCAGAGGACCTTCTGCGCCTGCGTACAATGGGCTTCCGCGGCGAAGCGCTCCCCTCTATGGCCGCTGTGGCTCAGATTGATTTGCGCACCATGAGGGCCGGTGACACTGTGGGAACACGAATCCAGATTTCTGAATCACGCTTTGAGGGCACAGAGCCTGTCAGCTGCGTGCCGGGCACAAATATCATGGTGAAGAACATCTTTTTCCATATGCCCGCACGCCGCAAGTTCCTCAAGAAAGACAGCATTGAGCTCGGTCACATCCTGAGAGAATTTGAGCGCCTGGCGCTGGTAAATACATCTGTGGGCTTCACCCTCATACATAATGACGTAACTCTCCATCAGGTGCTTCCCGGTTCCTTCAAGCAGAGAATCGGCGCATTGTTCGGCAAGACACTGGAAAGTCAGCTCGCACCCGTCAACACTGAGACCGGACTGGTGAAAGTGAATGGCTTCATTTCCCTTCCCCAGTTTGCACGTAAGCGCGGTTACCAGCAGTTCTTCTTTGTGAACGGGCGCTTCATGCGTCATCTGTTCTTCCATAAAACCGTCCTCAGATGTTATGAAAAACTCATAGCGCCTGATGCACAGCCGTCATATTTCCTTAACCTTGAAGTTGACCCCTCAACCATTGACGTGAACATTCACCCGCAGAAGTATGAGGTTAAGTTTGAGAATGAAATAGCCATTCAGCAGATACTGGAAGCAGCACTGAGGCAGACGCTCGGACACGCCCAGGCCGGTGGCGCCCTTGATTTTGATGCAGAGAACGTTCCGGACATACCCCTTTTCCAGCCGGATATGGGAGCTGACGTACCTTCCGACATGCCGGAACCGGCCTTTGACCCGTTTGACCAGTTCCAACCGACAGGCACCGCGCAGTATGGTACATACACGCCTTCCGAGCACAGCAGGGCAGGGCAGAGCGTTCCCCGGGATTGGGAAAAGCTTTACGATGATTTTGAGAAAAAACGCAGGCAGAGCATGGATGACACATATCACCAGGCTGCCCCTGAGCAGGATGCTGATTCCTCGCTCTTCACAGAGCAGCAGAATGAAACATCCGCATACAGCGTGCAGTGCCTCCAGTTGGCAGGTAAATACATTGTCACAACATCATCTGCCGGACTCATGGTCATTAACCAGCATCGCGCTCGCGTCAGAACCTTGTATGACAGATTTATGCGCCAGTTAGGTTCTGGCCCGCTCCCTTCACAGCAGCTTATTTTCTCAGAAGATTTTGAGTTGCCGGGTGATAAATCCACCTTACTGGCAGATAATATCTCCGTATTCACAGATTTCGGATTCATTCTCACCCGGACAGGAGGAAATGCCTGGAATATCAGCGCAGTACCCGCCGTGCTTGAAAAGACTTCACCATCTGAAAGTGTAATGGCAATTCTTGATCAGCTTGAGCTGTCCGGAGCTGCTGACGCCGCGGAACTCCGTGCCCCGTTGGCCCTGGCCATGGCGCGCAATGCAGCTGTCTCTTACGGACAGTATCTCACCGCTCAGGAAATGGATGCACTTGTGGCTGAGCTTTTCAGAAGCGACACTCCAAATTTCACTCCGGACGGCCAGAAAATCATCATGACCGTCACTGTTAATGAGATTTCCAAGGGATTGAACTGAAACATGAAGAAGATAATCCTCTCCCTCTTTGCGCTGTTCGCCATGGCCTTTATATGCCCGGCACAGACCTCGCCTTCATCAGAAAGCTCTGTGACGGTCTCCATGCTCAACGATGCCCTCTCTCAGCTTGATGACGTTCTTACAAACAGAAATATTTATATTGAAGCACGTCAGCAGCGCATTGACTCTCTGAAAAGTCTGTGGAGAGAGAGTCCTGACAATGCAATGTATCTCAATGGTTTGGTGGAGGAATACACTTCTTTCAATACAGACTCGGCGCTTTATTATATGGAGCAGGGCTTGAGCCTCCCCTGGCCGGAGGGTACGCGTTTCAGATGGCGGCATGCCAAACTCTTACCCCTGACCGGTTATGTTGGAGGTGCTGAAGATGAATTCAGAACCATCTCCGCAGCTGAAGTCCCTGATTCCATGAAAGCGGAGTATCTTGAGGCTGGACGCCAGATGTACAGTTATGTAGCTGATTATTATCACCGTTACCCCCACCTTGCTCAGCCGTATATTGATAGCACCCTGACATACCAGCGCGCCCTGCTGGAAGTTATTCCTCAGGGAGATCTTGAGCACAAATACCATCAGGCAGAATACTTTTTCCGTACCGGCCATCCCAACCGCGCACGTATCTTGCTTGAAGAGCTCATTGATGAGGTGGCGGGAGATTATATGCTTGAGGCCAGAGTGGCGCATCATTTGGCGGAGGTGGCGCTCCAGCGCGGTGACAGAAGGGCTTATCTTTATTACCTTGCTCTGAGCGCGCGTGCAGACGTACAGAGTGCCACACGTGAAATGATGTCTCTCCAGGAGCTCGGAACCAACCTTACAGACCCCTCGGAGGTGGTGAGAGCTTATAAATATCTCACTGTTGCACTTGAAAATGCAGTGGAGTGCGGTGCAACTGTCCGCACCCTTGATACATCGGCGGCCATTCCTCTGATTGAGAAAAACCATTCCGCTCAGATTGAAAAGTGGCGCCGCGGTGTGTACTGGATTATCGGAGCATTGGCTTTTGCACTCTTAGGCCTGGGAGTCCTCATCTTTATGCTCAGACGCGATATGACCAAGATGAGCCGGCTTCAGCGTAATCTTGAAAGAGCCAATAAAACAAAGGAAACGTATATCAGCCAGTTCCTTACGCTCTGTTCAGTTTATATGGACAAGCTCAACAATTTTTCAAACATTGTAAACAGAAAACTCTCGGCCGGTCAGGCTGATGAATTGCTCAGGATGATAAAGTCCGGGCGATTTGTGGAACAGCAGACCCATGAGTTCTTTGAGATATTTGATGATGCATTCCTCCACATTTATCCCAACTTTGTGGAAGAAGTGAATAAACTTCTCAAACCGGATGCCCGTATTGAGCTCAAGGAGGGTGAGTTACTCAATACTGACCTGCGGATATTGGCCCTTTACCGTATGGGAATTGATGACAGCGCCCAGATTGCCAAGGTCCTCAATTACTCCCTCAATACCATTTATTCTTACCGTAACCGACTTAAATCACGCGCCATTAACCGGGATACTTTTGAGGCTGACGTGGCTTCAATGAATAATACGCGTTCATAGAACGGTTTATATTTCCCGCACAATACTTCCTGTAAATTTACTGATAATTAGGCTAATAAAAATTTTAATAATTTGATTTGTTTATATCGGTTTAATATCGGTGAGAAAAATCGTGTTTTAGTTTGTAACTTTGCATTGTAATAAGACACACAGAGATTATATTCAGTTTTAGGGTTAGTATAGATTGTTAGTACTTAATGGAACTTTTATAAAAATCCTGTGATTTAACCTGATTTAAAAAATCTCTCAGGGAATTACAGGTTATTTTTTGTTCTGTATAAAAAGAAAATGTGTTTTATGTTAGTTATGTAATTGTTTTAAGTCTATTAAAACGCAGCAGGGCATCCTCGTGAGAAGGTGCCCTGTCTTGTTTTTGTTAATATTTTTAGTTAATTTTGTAAAATCATAAACTAATCCCGCGCGTACGCGTTCTTCTTATATAAGCTTTTTTACTCTTATTCACCACGTTTCAATATTTTTGAATTATTATGATTACCATGTTTGACCAGCTCCTTTCCCTGCCCATGTTCAGAGGTGTTTCCAAGGCACGGCTCTCAGAGGTTGTGGGCAAGGTTAAGCTTCATTTCCTGAAATTCCCTGCTGGTGAAACCATAATCCGCGCAGGAGAGGAATGTACTCATCTTGCTTTTGTGCTCAGCGGCCAGGTCCGTCTCACTGCTGTTAACAGTAACGGCCGTTTTATTATCGGTCAGACCGTCTCAGCGCCTGCTGTAATATCCCCTGATTTTATTTTTGGCCGTATTACCACATATCCTTCCACAGTGGTTGCCCTCAATACTGTCAGCATCCTCAAGATTTCCAAACAGGACTTTGTTGACATCCTTTATAGTGACCATGTGTTTATGCTCAATTACCTCAATACAATCAGCGTAAACGCACAGAAGGCCCTTTCAGGCTTGTTGTCACTCACAGATGGCAGCCTTGATCAGCGTATTGCCTTCTGGGTGATTGCCCTGACACAGCCGGGGAGCGAGGATATCAGACTTACTTGCCGCTCCCGCGACCTCTGCACCATCTTTGGAGTCCAGCGAAGCACTTTTGAGGCAACCGCAGCTGCCATGAAGGCTGCAGGCTTGATAACTTATACACCGCGTGAGATCTGTATTGTTAACCGCAGGGAGATGCTGAACATTCTGGAAGGTAGTTCAGAGAGTCATGAGGATTCTCCGGATTGACACTGAAGTAGTCTCTTATTGTCAGTCAAAAGAAAATTACAAGATAAAAGCAAAGGGGCGTCAACACGACGTCCCTTTTACATTCTCCGTAGTTGCAAGCTGAGTGAGAGTGCGGAGATAAATATAAACCTAAAGCAATCATAAACGGGGACCTTTTCCCCTTGAGATAACCGGCTGAAATGTCCCGGTCTCTGTTTGTTACTGGCAAAATTATACACAAATCAGCCTGTGCTTGAATCAATATCAACAGCATATAAGTAAATATAGAAAAATATTAAAATGTCTTTCCTGTTAATCAGGTATATAAATGATTTGAAAGTGGTATAAAATATAATTAATGTATTGTCTGAATCAGATAAATTCATTAACTTTGACGCCATAAAACACCATCCGCCCACCATGAAGAAACTATTCTTACTGCTCGCATTATCCACCGCCTTTTCAGTAATGGGTTTTGACATCCATGAACTCAACCGCACCCTGGACAGCATTCATGTTTATACTGATGAGTATAAAATGAACCTGGCAAATGACCGTGCCGATCTTTTAAGGAGTAACAAGGCTTCTCAACGCATCCGCACGGCCATGACTCTGAGCGATTCATATTATTTTCATGACCCTGACAGCTCATATTATTTTATGGCAAAGGCCTGGGAAATGGCGGCCGAGTCCGGACGGGATTCATTGATTAACATCTTGCAACTCCGCGTATTATCCCGCATGCCATTGACCGGCATGGCGGCTGAGGCACGCAACTTGTTTGAGCAGCTGGAGGTGCCTGCATATGATTCCGCCTTTTATAAGGAGTACTGCTTTGAAGGCATGTGCATGTATCTCAACAACCTTAAGCTTTACCCTTACGGACCTGAATATGACTCTATTTCAGCCAGGGCTGTGGAGTTGGGAGAAACGCTCCTTTCTCTGAATAACCTGACGGAAAGAGAGAGATTGGGGGTTGAAGGCGTGGTATATTATCTCAGAGGCAATTATGATCAGGCGGCCGCCGCCAGTATTGAGGTACTGCCCATATTGGGTAATGATTTGGTATCAAGGCATTTTCATGGAAGGGTGGTGTTGGAGTATTATCGTTCCAAGGTTGGATACCGTCAGCAGTACCTGGAGCAACTTGTATCTCTGGCGCAGTCACTGCTCAGGGATGGTGTGATAGACGGTGCCCTCATGGCCGAGCTGGGAGATGCTCTTTTTGAACTCAATTATCCTGAAATGGCTCAGAAGTGTTACCTTGCCGGATTTTACGCCTTATCTGTGGAGCCTTCCAGATTCCGTGAGCACTCACATTCACGGCAGTTCCTGGATGAAAGATATAACAAACTTATTGATTTTGAGGCTAAACATAAGGTATATTATTATCTGTTTATGTCTGCCAGCATATTGTTCGGACTCCTTGCCCTGATATTCATCTGGCTGTATTTCAGAAAGAGCCGGAAGCAGACTGAAGAAACGGTCACACTCAAGACCGATACCCGACTTGCTGAACTGTCCTTTGATGTGCTCAACCGCACCCGTGACTTCAACACACTTGTTGACCGCAAGTTAACAGTAGGCCAATCCCATGAGCTGTATAATGACATCCACTCCGGGCGTCTCATCAAGGAAATTACTGAAGGATTCTTTGAAGAATTTGACCGGGTTTTCCTCAAGAGCGAGCCTGATTTCATTCCTCGCCTCAACTCTCTCCTGCTGCCGGACAAGCAGTTTGATGTGTACCCTGACGGGAAGCTCAGCCCTGAACTCAGAATTGCCGCTTTGATAAAACTCGGTGTTGATGACAGCACCAGATTGTCCCGCATTTTGGGGCTCTCGCTCAACACCATTTACACTTACCGGAATAGGCTCCGCGGCCGAGCAAAGGATAGAAATGCCTTTGAAACCGCCTTGATTGCACTTTAAATTAAAGATATTTGTTTATATTGAGCGGAATAGATGATAAATATAATAAAAAGTAAATCAGTTGTATACCTAAATTTTATATCTGATTTCATTTATATTTGCATCATATAGCGCTTAGCAAGACATTTTTTTGTAATAAATTTGCATTGTAAATAACTAAAAGGTCTTAAGTGAAAGTTCTTGGTGAACTTTGAAATTAATTTAAAACAATCAGAAAGAGTAGAAAAGGATTAAATGGTTTAGGTACCTAATGTTAGAAAAGTAAAGAACGACGCTCATCATTACTGGTGGCGTCGTTATTTTTTCTCAACTCTTTCCGAGAGTTCCCCGCTTAAAGGCATCTATCATACTCTGAGGGGTAGCGTTTATAATTTCAACATTGATGGAGTCTGTCCACTTTCTGATGATGTGATAAGACCTGAAGGCTGTCACCATGCTCTCCAATACCTGATGAAGTCTGACATCCTTGTAAACCTGGGCCACACGGCTCAATTCCTTATCGGAATCAGCGTAATAATGCTTCTGGATGCTGACCACCTCATTTTTATCCGTTACACTGAGACCTTCCAGCCATGAATGGTCTGCTCCAACCACATATATGCGTCTGTAACCCAGCCATACAGCAGATGTAATGGCCGGTATGAGAACGTTCCGCGGCCTTGCCATTCCCAGTTTCAGATTGAAAAGAATGTGGCGGAGCCATTTCCAGCCATCTGCAGCCAACGCGTTTATCCCGGAAACGGAGATATGAGAGTTGGTAATCCTTCTGCGCACACTCCTCAGATACCGAGCGGGCACAATCAGGGTCATATCCCAGTCAACCTTACTGAAATTATCCCATAACTCACCGAGGGCTCCTTCATTGCTGTCTGAAAAAAAGTGGGGATCCATCAGAAGATAGTACTGCGGTTTCAGTTCCCGGAACTCAGGAGTATTGGCAGAAAAGTTGACTGCCATGGAAGGCATTTCCTGAATCAGTTTCTTGTGGTGCAGTATGGTATCGGATAGAGATGGCCCGTTCCCCAGAATGACAATGCTGTTTCCTGAAGCAGAGGATTTAAGGCATCCGCTTCGCCGGCTCTTTAACAGAACCCGGAGGCCCGTCTTGAAGCTTTCAAGGCTGTTGCTGAGAAAATCCGCCATAGTTACAGACTATTATTGTCATACACATGAGAACGCATGTATTCCACCGTCCCCTCCGGATTGAAGTTCAATTCTTCTTTTGCCGCCAGGGCACTGAAAGTCAGGGAAGTGGAATAGAGCCTGTATTTGGAGCTGAAAACAATTCGACCCATCCACTGCTGGGGCCGTGTGCTCAGGGTGGAAATGCGTTTGTTGTTCATCCTGAACGCAAGTGCCTCCGCCAGGTCATGCACGGGAGTATCCGTCATATCAGTGATGTTGTAAAATCTCCTCTTTGGTTTGACCACTCCATTACATATATCGGCCACAAGCCTGGCAATCTGACTGGCATGAATCACACTGATAACCGCATCATTACCCGGAAAATGGAAGAAAGAGCCCCGGGCAATATCACGTGCCATGTCCATACCGTAACCCTCCATCCCGGTTCCTATGGTGACGGCGCAGCGCAGGACAACCGGTACAATACCCTTTTCCTCCGCCATACGGCACAGCTCCACCTCTCGTGCTGCAAGCGGAAGTCTCCCGTCCACAGGGCAACTTTCATCCAGGTTCAGACCTTCACGCACTGCGTAAATTTCCGTTCCGGAAAGCATCACGGCAGCATCCGGTTTCTGAGAGCCTATGGTATCCGGAAAGTAAATCTCCCATTCCGGAAGCTCTCTCTCAATGTAAGGCACAACAAAATTTCTGCCGGGACAGCTGAGTAAAAGAATTTTTCGGCGGGATGACGGGGTCTCTGACATGCGGTATCAATTATTATATTTGCAAAATTACAAAAATTAAATCAGAGCACCCTCATTCCGGCCGATATTCCATAAAAAATCCGTAATTTTGCAGTTCAAAAACAAGACGTAATCAGAGGATGCCCCAAGCCGGACCTATACAGATTAATCTGCGTGGACTCTTAGAGCAGCGCCTCGGCACGAAGATGCGATTCGTGCCTCGTTTTGTCACCCGCGGCCTTGAGCGCCTTGTGCGTCAGCAGGAACTCAACGATGCTTTAAATCATCTTTACCCCCTGCGTGGAGCCGCTTTCTGTGCTGAAGCCCTCAGGTATTTTGATATAGAAGTGAAGTTGGCCCATCCTGAGCGCCTCCCTCAGCAGGGACGTTGCATTTTTGTGAGCAATCATCCCCTTGGAGGGCTGGACGGACTTGCACTCATTTCCATATTGAAACAGCAGTACGGATCAGAACCATATTTTGTGGTAAACGATATGTTGATGGCAGTTGAACCACTGTCTGACAATTTTATTCCGGTCAATAAACTGGGACGCCAGAGCCGTGAATATCCGCGTGCGCTTGAACATGCGCTCGCCTCGGATGCACCCGTGGTGATGTTCCCCGCCGGCCTGGTATCACGCCGTCAACCTGACGGATCTATTGCGGACCTGAAGTGGCAGAAAAGCTTTGTGACGCGTGCGCTCGCCTCTCATCGTGATGTGGTACCCATGTTCTTTGACGGGAAAAACAGCAAGCGCTTTTACAGCACCGCACAGTGGCGTAAACGCCTGGGTATTAAATTTAATATAGAAATGGTACTGTTGCCCTCGGAACTGTTGAAAAGCCGTGGGGCACGTTACACAGTAACTATCGGTCAGACAATACCCTGGAGCGATTTGGCCACTGCTCTTCCGGATGCATCAGTCCGGAACATCCGTGCATGCGTGTACGGCCTTCAAAAAGAAAACAATTCATGATGGAACAGGATATAATTGAACCTATTGACCCGGCCCTGGTTGAGGCCGAACTGAACGGACACTTCCTCCGTGACACCAATAAAGCCGGTAACCGGATTTATGTGGTTACCGCACGGGAATGTCCCAATACCATGCGTGAGATTGGCCGCCTGCGCGAGATTTCATTCCGCATGGCCGGCGGAGGTACCGGAAAGGATTGTGACATTGATGAATATGACATCATGGAGCCGCCCTGCAAACAGCTCATTGTCTGGGACCCTCAGGAAAAACAGATTCTGGGCGGGTACCGTTTCATCTGCGGGCCGGATATCCGCTTCAATGCCGACGGATCACCGCGCATTGCCACAAGCCACATGTTTCATTTTTCAGAAACCTTCCTGAAAGATTACTTACCGTACACCATTGAACTTGGCCGTTCATTTGTGCGTCCGGAATACCAGAGCTCACGCGCAGGAGCCAAGGCTCTTTACACCCTTGACAACCTCTGGGACGGCCTCGGTTCCCTCACTGTGATATATCCTGAAATCAAGTACTTGTTCGGCAAGGTCACAATGTATCCACGTTACAATGCGGAATGCCGCAACATGATCCTCCATTTTCTGCACAAGCACTTCCCGGATCCGGACGGCCTGGTATATCCCATCACCCCTTTGGACTGCCACGCGGACACCGAGACCCTGGAAAAATTGTTCTGCGGAGAGGATTACAAGACTGATCACCGCATCCTCAATGCAGAAGTACATAAGCACGGACTCACCATTCCCCCGCTGGTAAACGCTTATATGGGCCTCAGCCCCACAATGAGGGTGTTCGGCACCGCCATAAATGATGAATTCGGGAATGTGGAGGAAACCGGTATTTTCCTCACCATCAATGAAATTTTTGAAGAAAAGAAAGAACGTCATATAAATTCTTACCATCCATGACCCCACTTGAACTCAATACCCTCACTGCCATTTCTCCCGTTGACGGCAGATACCGTAACAAATGTGCCGCACTGGCAGACTTCTTCTCTGAATACGCCACAATCCGTTATCGCGTACGCGTGGAAGTGGAGTACTTCATTGCCCTGAGTTCACTGGGACTCAAGCAGCTGCCCGCTCTGTCTGAACACAGTAAAGAGGCGCTCCGGAACATATATGTAAATTTTACACCGGAGGATGCCGCTGCTGTCAAGGAAATTGAAAAGACAACAAACCATGACGTAAAGGCCGTGGAGTACTTCCTGAAGGAACGTTTCACTGAGCTCGGACTGGAGGACCGGCTGGAGTTCATCCATTTTGGTCTCACATCTCAGGACATAAACAATACCGCCTTCCCCATGATGCTTTCAGACAGCTGGAAGCAGGTGATACGTCCGGCATACATGCGTCTCCTTTCAGACCTCAAGGCCAAGGCTCAGGAGTATGCTCAGGTTCCCATGCTGGCAAAAACACATGGTCAGCCCGCATCTCCCACCACCCTCGGTAAGGAAATAGCAGTATTTGCTTATCGCCTTGAAACACAGATAACAGCAGCTGATGCCGTGCCTTTCTCCGGAAAATTCGGAGGTGCCACCGGCAATTTCAATGCGCACAGGGCAGCATTCCCCGCAGTGGACTGGCCCGCTTTCGGTGCCCGCTTCCTGTCTGAGTACCTGAATATTGAGCGCGAGATGATTACAACGCAGATTTCAAATTATGATAACTTTGCTGCGTTCTTTGCCGCCATTGCCCGTATCAATACAATCATCATTGATTTGGACCGCGATATTTGGCAGTACATCTCAATGAATTACTTCAAGCAGAAAATCAAGGCCGGAGAAGTGGGCTCATCCGCCATGCCTCACAAGGTCAACCCCATTGACTTTGAGAACTCTGAGGGTAATCTCGGAGTGGCAAACGCGCTCCTGGGGCATCTTGCGGCCAAACTTCCCATATCCCGCCTGCAGCGTGATCTGACTGATTCAACCGTCCTCCGTAACATCGGAGTGCCTTTGGCTCATACACTTATTGCTGTGGAGTCAACACTGAAGGGCCTCGGAAAACTCATCCTTCATCCTGAAACAATAGCGGCCGATCTTGATGGTTGCTGGAGTGTAGTGGCTGAAGGAATTCAGACCATACTGCGCAGAGAGGGATACCCGAAGCCCTATGAAGCCCTCAAAGCTCTTACACGTACCAATACCATCGTGGATCAGGCCGCTATCAGTTCGTTCATTGATTCCCTGGAGGGAATTACTGAGGATGTGCGCGCCGAACTCCACGCTCTTTCACCCTCAACTTACACCGGTTATTCAGCGCTTAAGCTGTAAATAATATGCCGCAGGTACTCCTGACCCGGACGCAGAACTGCGTTCGGGAAGGAGGGCTGGTTTGGAGCGTCTGGATAATTCTGGCACTCTATGGCCACTGCATCATAATCATCATACTCCACTGACCCTTTTCCGCGGGGACTGCCGGTGAGCCAGTTCCCCGTGTAAATCTGTACGGCCGGCTGATCTGAGCTTACGCGCAGTGTGCGCCCGCTGCGGCGGTCATGCAGAACGGCAATTTCTCGGATACTTCCGTCAGCACCGTCGGCCACCCAGCAGTGGTCATAGCCCTTGCCGTATCTGAGAGGGGTGTAATCCTCTTTTATGCGGCTGCCTATGCTGTGGGCAGTGATAAAATCCATCGGAGTGCCGGCAACCGGAGTCAGTACGCCGGTAGGAAGCAGATACTGGTCTGTTTCAAGGAAGTGTGAGCTGTTCAGCTTAAGTTCATGATCCAGAACAGAACCTGCATCGTGGCCGCTCAGATTCCAGTAAGTATGGTTGGTCAGATTCAGAACGGTGGGTTTGTCCGTGTGAGCCTGCAGTGTCAGTTCCAGTGAATTGTTCTCAGTCCAGCGGTATGTGGCAGTAACAGTCAGGGTGCCGGGGAATCCGCATTCACCGTCTGCACTCACATATCTGAACTGTGCTGTGTCACCCTCAGCCTTTACCAGAGTCCAGTGCCTGTTATGGAAGCCCTCAACGCCGGTGTGGCATGAATTTGGTCCGTTGTTGACAGGAATCTGGTAAGTGACGCCGTCAAGGGTGAAGCGCCCCAGACCTATGCGGTTGGCGTACCGGCCCGGAATTTTACCGCTTCCGGGGCCGTCACCATAATAGTCTTCAATATTTTCATATCCTATGGCCACATCATCCAGGTGACCGTTCCGGTCAGGAACGCAGACAGCCACAACCCCCGCGCCGATGGTGGTCAGTTCCACCCATGCGCCGGAGGAATTCTGTATGCGCACCAGGGCGTCCGTGCCCTTTGAGGTGACAACTTCCTTGACTTCAATGCTCATTTAATGCCGCGGATATGTTTTTCCCATGCCCATGCAGAACGCAGGGTGTCATCAAGATCTCGTTCAGCTTTCCAACCCAACTTCCGGTTGGCCAGCTCAGTGTCAGCCCATACGGCAGGCACGTCACCATCGCGCCGCCCCACAATCTTATAATTGAGTTTCAGGTCGTTGGCTTTCTGAAAACGTTCCACCAGCTCAAGCACAGACACAGGGCGTCCGGTACCCACATTGAAAATCTCATATTTGGCTTCCATCTTGCCGCTTGTCATGCGGTCAACGGCAGCCACATGGGCCCTGGCCAGGTCAACAATGTCAATATAGTCACGGAGGCATGTGCCGTCCGGTGTATTGTAATCATTGCCGAAAACGCTCAGACATTCACGTATTCCTGCGGCTGTCTGGGTGATGAAGGGAACCAGATTGGCAGGAACGCCGCGGGGAAGTTCTCCGATGAGTGCGGAGGGATGAGCTCCTATGGGATTGAAATATCTCAGCGCGATACCCCACATGCCTGGATATGCGCGGCAGCAGTCATTCAGGATGTCCTCGGCCATCTGTTTGGTCTGTCCATAAGGAGAGGTGGCCGGCTGACGCGGGGTCTCCTCCGTAACGGGGAGTACCTGAGCGTCACCGTACACTGTGGCGGAGGATGAGAACAGAACATTGGGACGGTTGAATTCCTTCATCATCTCAAGGATATTCATATATGACACCAGATTGTTCTGATAATATTTGAGGGGCTCAGCCACACTCTCACCCACTGCCTTGAAGGCCGCAAAGTGTATGACTGTATCAAACTGATGGCGCTCAAATACACCGCGGAGGGCGGCTTTGTCACAGGTATCTATCTGCTCAAAAGTCACTTTCTGTCCCAGGATGGCCTCCACACCTTCAACGGCGCCGTGGTCTGAATTTGAAAAGTTGTCTATCATCACCACATCATATCCGGCCTGAATAAGTTCAACCGTTGTGTGTGATCCTATAAAGCCGGCTCCGCCGGAAACAAGTACAGTTCCTTTCTTACTCATTTTTGTTTTGTTACTGAAGATTACGGTAACGACGGCGCGGAAGCTCCTTACCGCCGTTCATGCGTTTTTTGTACTCCTCGTAATCGGAGTAAGAGCCCTCGTAGAAAACCACTTCCCCGTCCGGCTCAAATGAGAGGATGTGTGTGCATATACGGTCAAGGAACCAACGGTCATGGCTGACTACAACTGCACATCCTGCAAAATCTTCCAGACCTTCCTCAAGTGCCCGGAGGGTGTTGACGTCTATATCATTGGTAGGCTCGTCAAGGAGCAGGACATTTCCCTCCTCCTTCAGTGCCATGGCCAGGTGAAGTCGGTTACGTTCCCCACCTGAAAGCACTCCGATTTTCTTTTCCTGGTCAGCGCCGGTGAAATTGAAGCGTGACAGATGTGCGCGGGCGTTTACATCACGGCCTCCCATGCGGAAGCTTTCAACTCCCTGGGAAATAACTTCATATACACTCTTCTCCGGTACGAGGTCATGGTGCCGCTGGTCAACGTATGCCACCTTTACGGTCTCTCCAACCTCAAAGTTTCCGCCGTCAGGAGTCTCCTGACCCATGATGAGACGGAAAAGAGTGGTCTTGCCCGCTCCGTTGGGACCTATCACTCCCACAATTCCGTTGGGGGGCAGTGCAAAATTGAGATCCTTGAACAGAACCTTGGAACCGAAGGACTTGGCCAGGTGGTTTGCTTCAATTACCTTGTTGCCCAGGCGCGGACCATTGGGTATGAATATTTCAAGGCGTTCCTCACGCTGTTTCTGGTCCTCGTTCAGCAGGCGGTCATAATTTGAGAGACGGGCCTTGCCCTTGGCCTGACGGGCTTTAGGTGCCATACGCACCCATTCCAGCTCGCGTTCAAGTGTCTTGCGGCGCTTGGATGCCTGTTTCTCCTCCTGGGCCATACGCTTGGTTTTCTGATCAAGCCAGCCGGAGTAATTACCTTTCCAGGGAATACCCTCGCCGCGGTCAAGTTCAAGTATCCAGCCGGCCACATGATCCAGGAAGTAACGGTCATGCGTAATGGCAATTACGGTGCCGGGGTACTGCTGCAGGTGCTGTTCCAGCCAGTCAATGCTCTCAGCATCAAGGTGGTTGGTAGGCTCGTCAAGCAGAAGCACATCCGGCTGCTGAAGCAGCAGACGGCACAGTGCCACACGGCGGCGTTCACCTCCGGAAAGTGTTGAGATTTTCTGGT
>CAZNBD010000046.1:0-16562 GCA_964571405.1 uncultured Bacteroides sp.
GGATTTACGGTTTTTTTGATTAATTTTGTGGTATGAATTCAAAACTCTCCGGATTTAAGGCTTGGGCACGCAGGTATCTGTCATTCTGGACCCTCATCTCCCTGGTGGTGGTGGGTTTTGTGCTGTTTTTCGGAGACCACACCATATTTACTTCAGTATCTGACAACCGGACCGCGGACAGTCTGCGCACTGTCCTGCAGGCCAAGGTTGACTCTACCGAGCATTACCGAGAACTCAACCGCCGCCTCCGTACTGACCACCAGCTGATGGAACAGGTGGTGCGTGAACAGTACCGCATGAAGCGCGCACATGAGGATGTTTATCTGATGACTGATGAAGAAGAACAATAAGAGTAAATCAGTGGTGGTTCCGGCAGCTTCCACTTCCACCATAATTCTGACCAATATTGTGGCACCGTTGGGTCTGTTGCTCATTTTGGGCGCCACGCTGGTGCCGTTTGTGCTGATGCATAACGCAACGGCCCAGAGTGTTTACCCCTTTGTTTACGGTGCAGGAGCGTTGATACTGCTGGCGGCCCGATTATTCAGCCGTTTCAATACGGACGATATGAAGCTCAAGCGCCTCCACAGAATGGAGACCTGGATCGGTGCCATCTTCCTAGTGGGCGTGGGAATACTGTTCTATAACCCCACCACGCTGCGAGATTTCCTGGCCTTCACCATGGCCGGGGCAGTACTGCAGATTTACACCTCTATTGCCATTCCCATGCGGGAGAAGAAATTGGCGGAAAAGGCAGATAAGTAATTATGGCCAAGAAAATTGTAGAGACTCCGCTGATGAAGCAGTATGCGGAGATGAAGCAGAAGCACCCGGATGCAGTGCTTCTTTTCCGCGTTGGGGACTTCTATGAGACTTTCTCAGATGATGCCATAATTGCCTCTCAGATATTAGGTATCACCCTGACCCGCCGAGCCAACGGTTCCGCACAGTATGTTGAACTGGCAGGCTTTCCCCATCATGCCCTTGACAGTTATCTTCCCAAGCTGGTGCGCGCCGGAAAGCGCGTTGCCATCTGTGAGCAACTTGAGGACCCCAAGCTGACCAAGAAGCTGGTCAAGCGCGGCATAACAGAGCTGGTCACCCCCGGCATTGCCCTGTCAGATACGGTGCTTCAGCGCGGAGAAAACAATTTTCTCTGTGCGGTACATTTTTCCAAGGCTTTTACGGGAGTTGCATTCCTTGACATAAGCACAGGAGAATTTCTGGCCACAGAGGGCGCTCCGGATTATATAGACAAGCTCATATCCAACATGGCTCCCAAGGAGCTGCTGGTTCAGCGCGGCCTCAAAAGCCGTGCCGCATCAGAATTCACGCATAACTGCGCTGTGTTTGAGCTTGAGGACTGGCTCTTTACCTCAGACGCGGCCAAGGAGCGCCTTCTCAAGCAGTTCGGTACCAACTCCCTGAAGGGCTTCGGGCTTGAACGCATGGGCGCAGCCGTCATTGCCGCCGGAGCCATCCTCCATTATCTTGATCTTACATGCCACACGCGCACGGGGCACATCCGATCCATAGGCCGCATAGAGGCTGAGAGATATGTCCGCATGGACAGATTTACTGTCCGCAATCTGGAACTGGTGGATTCCCTGGATCCGGAAGGAAAGAGTCTTCTGAGTATCATAGACCGCACGGTCAGCCCCATGGGCGGCCGCCTGCTGCGCCGCTGGCTCCTGTTCCCCCTCAAGGATCCAAAGGAAATCAACAACCGCCTGGAGGTGGTGGAACATCTGTTCAAGACTCCTGAAGCCCGGGAGGAAATTGCAGAATTGCTCCGGAGCATAGGAGACCTGGAGCGCCTTGTCTCCAAGGTGGCGGTGGACCGCGTGACCCCGCGTGAAATGCTGCAGATCCGTAATGCCCTCCGCGCCATGGTTCCGCTGAAGGAACTCTGTGCGTCCTCCGGGCTGTCACAGCTGCAGGCAATCGGTGAGCAGCTCAATCCCTGTCAGGTTATTGCGGACAGAATCAGCCGGGAAATCAAGGAAGATGCCCCGGCAGTGCGCACCACCGGGGTGATTGCAGACGGCGTGGATGAGGAACTGGACCGCCTCCGGCAGATTGCTTTCCGGGGTAAGGATTATCTTAAACGTCTGCAGGAGCGCGAGATGGAGGCCACAGGCATTTCATCGCTCAAGATTGGAAACAATAATGTTTTCGGATATTATATAGAGGTGACCAACACCCACCGCTCCAAGGTGCCCGCGGACTGGATCCGCAAGCAGACCCTGGTTAACGCGGAGAGATATATCACCCCGGAGCTGAAGGAATACGAGGAGCAGATTCTCGGCGCGCAGGACAAGATTACAAGCATTGAGGAACAGCTGTTCAGCCGCCTTGTGGGCAGCCTGGCACAGTATATTCCGGCGTTGCAGCTGAATGCGTCCCTGGTGGCCAAGCTTGATGTGCTGGCATCCTTTACACGTGTTTCTCTGGAGAACAAGTATAACCGACCGGTGGTGGATGATTCCCTGGTGCTGTCACTGACCGGTGCGCGTCACCCCGTGATTGAGCGTCAGCTTCCGGCCGGGGAACCGTATATTTCCAATGACATCAACCTGAGCAACGATTCCGTTCAGGTGATGATGATTACCGGTCCCAATATGAGCGGTAAGAGCGCGCTGCTGCGTCAGACCGCACTCAATGTCATACTGGCACAGGCAGGATGTTTTGTTGCGGCTGAATCCGCCCGCATCGGAGTGGTGGACAAGATTTTCACCCGCGTGGGAGCCTCGGACAATATCTCCCTGGGCGAAAGTACTTTCATGGTGGAGATGAATGAGGCCGCCTCAATCCTGAATAATATGAGCGAGCGCTCCCTGATTCTCTTTGATGAGTTAGGGCGCGGAACAAGTACTTACGACGGTATTTCAATTGCCTGGGCCATTGTGGAATACATCCATAATTACGGGCAGCTCCACCCCAAGACCCTCTTTGCCACCCATTACCATGAGCTGAACGACATGGAGGCTTCATACCCCCGCGTGGTAAATTACAATGTGTCAGTCCGTGAGATTGACGGCAAGGTTGTGTTCCTGCGCAAGCTTGCTCCCGGAGGAAGCGAGCACAGTTTCGGTATCCATGTTGCCCGTCTGGCCGGCATGCCGGCTTCTATTGTTGAACGTGCCAATCAGATTCTTCATCAGCTTGAAGGCTCGGCTGTGGAAAGCGGAGGCGCGGAAAGAGCGGAGCCCTCGGCCCGCTCACGCCGCAAGGACGGCAAGATAAAGGTGCAGGCGCAGGAAACACCGGGTGTGCAGCTGAGTTTCTTTCAGCTTGATGACCCGGTGCTGAGTCAGGTGCGGGATGAGCTTTTGGGTGTGGATATCAATAATCTTACGCCCCTTGAAGCTCTGACCAAACTCCACGATATACGCAATATCTTAACCGGCAAACACCAATGACACAGCACATGCCCTCTCTTTACCTGAAGGTGAGTCCGGCCATGACAGAGCATGAGCAGGCTCTGAAGCGCATTTATCAGACGTCTTTCCCTGAAGCGGAGAGGCGTCCGTGGGAGGATTTCACTTTCTTTAATTATGACAGTGAGATAAAACCGGAGGTTCCTCAGACACGTCCCCGGCTTATGGCTGTGTGCATAAGCGAGGACAGGCACACCTGGCTGCCGATAGGTATGTTTTCGTTCTGGGAACTGGGCAAAATTCTTTATATTGAGCACTTTGCCATTGACCCTGATTACCGCGGGCGCGGAATCGGGGATGCAGTTTTCCAGGCCATGGGAGTGCATTATGCCCGGGAACGCGGACTCACCACAGTGCTTGAAGTCGAGCCCCTTGATGAGGAAAAACCTGACACCGTGCGCAGGATAGAGTTTTACCGCCGGCACGGCCTGGAGGTGGTGGATACGGATTATGTGCAGCCCCCTTATGAGTCGGGGCTTCCTCCGGTGGACATGTGGCTGATGGCCTCAGGTACGGATACGGACACTGATACAATCACCCGACTTCTGTACACACATGTGTACCATTTTTGAAAAATTGGTAATAAAAAACCGAAAATTAGTTTTTTTTTGTTAACTTTGCAATCATTCTGCTGTCAGGAATAGCTTTCTGACGGTTATATGTCTGTTAATCAGTCAATTATCACTCAATGAAGTTATTACAGAACAAATTATCCAAATACACCGCACCGCAGGAAGCCAAGGCTGCCGGAGTATATCCTTATTTCCGGGCTATCTCCTCAGAGCAGGACCCGGAAGTAATCATCAACGGGCGCCGCGTCCTGATGTTCGGTTCAAACTGTTACACCGGCCTGGTAAATGACCCCCGCATCAAGGAGGCCGCCATCAAGGCCATTGAAAAATACGGCACAGGTTGCGCCGGTTCCCCCTTCCTCAACGGAACACTTGACCTCCACAAGGAGCTTGAGGCTGCCATTGCGGATTATGTGGGCAAGGAAGACGCCATGGTTTATTCCACCGGTTTCGGTGTAAACTTGGGTGTTGTCAGCACCCTGACCGGTCGTGAGGATTACATCATCTGGGATGAGCAGGACCACGCATCCATCATTGAGGGTCGCCGCCTGTCATTCTCCCAGCAGTTCAAGTACAAGCACAATGACATGGAGAGCCTGGAGAAGCAGCTCAAGCGCTGCGCTCCTGACAAGGTGAAACTCATTGTGACAGACGCTGTCTTCTCCATGGAAGGAGATGTGGCCAACCTCAAACGTATTGTTGAACTGGCCAAGGAATATAATGCTGCCGTGATGGTTGACGAGGCTCACTCAATCGGCGTGTTCGGTGAAGGTGGCCGCGGTCTGTGTAACCACTGCGGAGTGGCTCAGGATGTTGACCTCATCATGGGTACTTTCTCCAAGAGTTTTGCCTCACTTGGAGGATTCATTGCTACAGACAAGGAGATTACCAACTTCCTCCGTCACCACTCCCGCTCATATATCTTCACAGCCTCCATCACCCCGGCATCAACAGCCGCAGCCCTGAAGGCACTGGAGATCATGAAGACAGAACCCCATCTGCAGGAGGACCTGTGGCGCAATACCAATATGGCTCTTGAGGGCTTCCGCAAGATGGGTTGCGAGATCGGTCACACCACCACTCCAATCATCCCCCTCTATATCCGCGATGACTTCAAGACATTTGCCATCACAACAGAGCTTTTCAATGAAGGTGTGTTTGTGAACCCGGTGGTTTCTCCGGCAGTCGCACCCCAGGATACACTGATCCGATTCAGCCTGATGGCCACTCACACTCCTGAGCAGGTGCAGGAAGGTCTGGATAAGATTGAGAAGGTATTCCGTAAATATGAACTTATTCCCTGAAATTCATAACCGATATTAAAACACAATGAACAAGAAATTTATCTGCATGGTCTGCGGCTATGTGCACGAAGGCCCCGAAGCTCCCGAAGAATGCCCCATCTGCCACGCTCCCAAAAGCAAATTTAAAGAGCTTGACGGTGATTCCGCACTGGAATTTGTAACCGAGCACCAGATAGGTGTTGCCAAGGATTCAGACGCTGAAATGATAGCGGACCTGAACGCTCACTTCAACGGTGAATGTTCTGAGGTTGGTATGTATCTGGCCATGTCACGCCAGGCTGACCGCGAAGGATATCCCGAAGTGGCTGAGGCTTTCAAGCGTTATGCTTTTGAGGAAGCTGAACACGCTGCCAAGTTTGCCGAACTGCTCGGTGACTGCGTATGGGACACCAAGACAAACCTTGAAAAGCGTATGGCCGCTGAAGCAGGTGCCAACGCTGACAAGATGCGTATTGCCCGCCGCGCCAAAGAACTCGGCCACGATGCCATCCATGACACCGTTCATGAAATGGCCAAGGATGAAGCCCGCCACGGCCAGGGCTTCCAGGGGCTCTTCAACCGTTACTTCAAAAAGTAATATACTTTAAAAAGTATTCCCCCTCGGAAAAATCTCGGCGGACGCATAACTGCCTCCCGCCAACCCCAAACAACAAGTCCGCCTCCCCCGGAAGCGGACTTGTTTTATATAAGAAAAATTACTAACTTTGCGGAGAGAAAAGATAAAAAACATGGCAAGACCGATAAAAGAAACACCAATATTATATGGTGATGACGCAAGACGCTTTGAACAGCGGATGCAGAATCCCCCAAAAATCTCAGCAGAAAAAAAAGCTGAGATACGTCGGTCATATGAAACCGTCCGTAAAATGATGGTTAACTGAAAATGACACGGGAAGAATTTGGGGAGACATTCAGGGTGCGTCGGCTGTTAACAGGCGATATAATTTCAGATTTTAATTGTGGAGATGAAGATTTGAATGATTTTTTATTAAATGAATCAAGTCTTTATAGTGATGCTTTGTTGTCTGTAACTTATGTTGTTGAACATAAGTTAACTAATGAAGTTTATGCATATTTCAGTCTCTCAAATGATAAGATATCAATATCTGATTTTGAGAGTAAAACTGAATTCAATCGGTTCCGTAAACATAAGTTTGTTAATGAAAAGCGTTTAAGAAGTTATCCGGCGATAAAGATTGGACGTCTCGCTATAGGTAAAAGTGCTCAACAAAAGTCCATTGGTACTTATTTACTTGAATTTATTGAAGATTATTTTATGATTGACAATAAATCAGGTTGCCGATTTGTGACAGTAGATGCATATGTTGATGCAATTCCCTTTTATATTAAAAACAATTACCAGTTTCTCAATAATGATGATGAAGACAAAAAGACTCGTGTAATGTATTTTGATCTCGCATCATTGTTATAAGTCACTCATAACCAAAATCATATTCTACGCAATAATTTGGTGGTTGAGCCATGAAAAAAGAGGCTGTGCCTATTTTGACACAACCTCCTAAAGTCATTATTTCAAGTTTCTGATAGTTCAGATGTGTGGTCAGAAGACGGCGTTGACGGCGGCTTTGAGTTCATCGCCCTGGAGGTCACGGCTGATTATGGTGCCGTCAGGGCCAAAGAGGATGATGCAGGGGATGCCGCTGATTCCGTACAGGTCTGTGGGGATTGTTCCGGCACCGATCACACATTCCCAGGGGAGTTCATGCTGCTGAATTGCGCGGCGGGTGTCGTCCGGTTCATCCCATACTGCCACGCCTATCACTTCCAGGCCCTGGTCCTTATGCTCATTATAAATTTCTTTCAGGACAGGGAGCTGGCGCATGCACGGTCCGCACCAGCTTGCCCAGAAATCTACCAGTACATAGTGGCCTTTCCCGACATGGTCTGAGAGCCGGAAGGTATCGTCCCCGTTGGTAATCTCAAAGTCAAGGAATGGATTGCCGGGCTGGGTCCTCTCGCGTCTCTGCGCTTTTTCCAGATACTGGGCCACGCGCTGTGAAGAAGCAAATGCGGGGTATCTGTCCAGGGCCTCGCGAATTCCTGCGGCATCGGCTGAGCTGATGTCGGAGTTGAGGAATACCAGGAGCCCCAGGGCGTTGTCTGAATTGGCGGCAATGGTGCTGTCCATGAGCTGCTCATACTGAGTTTCAATAATCTGCTGGCGCATGGGGGAGGCGGTGCGGTACTCAGTGGCCATGGCGCGGAGTGAGTTGCCCAGTTCACGCTGCTGATCATTGAGCATGGATCCGAAGGCCTGGCCGTCTGCGTTGGAGAATGAGATTGTTCCGCTTTCAAGAATGAAAACTGGTAAACGCACACCGTCCACGCGGACAGCGGCAATTACAGAACCGTCAATATCTCCGGTGAAAGTGGCAACCTGATTTGACACTTCCACGCTGTCAATTGCAGCGCCGGTGTCATAGTTGACAAGGCGGGCCATGGTTCCGTTCTCATCTTCAGAGAGTGGCACCACCACCCTGTAAGGCTCTGCCTGAGCGGCCGCAGCCCCCAGGCAGAGAGAAAGGGTCAGAATGTGTCTAAGCTTCATTTATTTGGTCTCTTTTGATTTTTCAAGACGACGTTCAACAGCCTCCATGGTGATGTCAAAGGCTTCTTCAAAAGTATTGGCCACCTTTGAGGCAAAGGGCTCTTCACCTGAAGTGGTGTTAACCCGCACCATTACTTCCTTGTTCATGGCAGTTTCCGGCTTAACAACTTTGAGGGTTACGTTGAAGGTGTCAATTGTGGGGAAACGGCGTGCAAGGCGCTCAGCCTTCTTGTTGATGAAATCCACCAGACGGTCACTAACTTCAAAATGGATTGCTTGAATTTTTACTTCCATAGTTAATCCTCCGTGTTTTTTGCGCGCGGGTGCGCTTGTTTGTAATTGTTTTTTAATTCTCGGTATGAGAGGTGAGTATATTTCTGAGTTGTTACCAGAGAGCTGTGGCCTAAGAGCTGCTGGACAGCGCGGAGGTCCGCTCCGTTGTTGAGCATATCAGTGGCAAAGGAATGCCGGAGCACGTGGGGCGAAACCCTGCGCGAGTTGACTCCGCGCTCCTGCAGGCTGTTGACCAGGCGGTAAACCAGCTTGTAGTAAATGGGGCGGCCATCAGGACGGGTAAAGAAAAATTCTGATTTTCCCACCAGCCTGTCCCGCACGGTGCGGTACTGTAATATGAGCCTGTGCAGTTCATTGCCAAAAGGTATTACTCTTTCTTTATTACGCTTACCGAGTACTTTTAGTTCATTCCGGTCCAGATTTATATTGGCGTCAAGCAGGCCTGTGAGCTCGGCCGCACGCATGCCGGTGCTGTACAGCATGTCCACAATCAGTGCGTTACGTATCTGCTCAAATTCCGTTTCTTTTCCGGAGTCAATGCTCTCAATGTCCTGGTCAATTACGGCCTGCATCTGTTCCGTGCGGATAAAAACAGGCAGGGGGCGCGGAGCGCGTGGAGAACTTATACCCGCCATGGGATTGGGTCGGAGCCCGTGACGCTCAGAAGCATAGGAGAAAAAGGCACGCAGAGCCTGCAGGCGCGCCTGAATGGTTGTGGTCTTGTGGCCGGTGGCGGCAAGATGAGCCAGCCACTGACGCACGTGCCGGCTTTCAACCTGCTGCGCTTCCAGTTCAATACCCTGGCTGCGCCAGAAGGAGCGGAAGGCTTCAATGGCAGTTCTATAAGACGTAACGGTGTGAGGCGACAGAGCCGCTTCACACCGTATATAATTATAGAAATGCGTGTATAGCATAACTTCGTGACATGTTCTGTATATCTTATACAAGAACCTGCCACGAATTTAGCTAAAAAAGTTCAGTGAACCAAAAAAAAGAGCGGACAAATTAACAATAAAGCTTTTATTGCCAATATAAGTCCAGGGCGGATTTATTCCTCAACTGAGCGAAGTTTCTGAACGTAAACCGCTTTCATCATTTTTTTGCGGTTAGTTACAGAGGGTTTCTGGAACGCCTGACGGCCGCGAAGTTCTTTCACGATACCGGTTTTTTCAAACTTACGTTTGAATTTTTTGAGGGCTCTTTCAATGAGCTCGCCTTCTTTTACTTGTACAATGATCATATTTTGGTGTTATATTTTATTTTTCGCTTGACTTTAGCGCGGCAAAATTAAGAATAATATCTGAGATTACAAAATCTTTTTACAACTTTTCTGCGCCACTATTCCTTACAAGCAATTGACAAGGAATTATTTCAATTCCTGATATTCCTTATAGAAGTTCACTCTCCATTGTCCCATGTGGGATTAAACTCCTCGTCGTCATCATCATCATCGCGAGCATCCGGGTTTTCAAAATATTCAAGGGAAACCTCAAAAGAATTCAAAAAAACAGTTGCTTTTAGATCTGGATCAGACATGTTTTCTCTGCACATCTCGCAGAAACGATATATACAGAAGTCCCTTAAATTCTTAATTGAGGTTGTAGCTATGGAAAATTTACTGGTAGTAATAGTATCTGTGGTGGTACTACCGTCCGGATGTGTAGTATAGTTATAGTATACAGCAACCCATATTCATTTCTGGGAGTTGATGCCGGCGCCGAAGAGGGCGAAGTCATATTTGATGGGGTCGGTGGGATCCATGGCGCGGAGGGCGGTGGTGAGTTCCTGTACGGCGCGGCGGTCGTTGGCCTTGCGGGTGAGTAGGCCGAGTGTGCGGGAGGTGTTGCCGCTGTGTACATCCAGGGGGATGTACAGTTGTGACGGCTGCAGGAGTTTCCACACTCCCATGTCCACAATTCCGTCATTACGCACGAGCCAACGGAGCGCCATGTTGAAACGTTTCAGTGCGCTCTGCTCAGGCTTTGATGGAAGGCAACGGTCCGGGCCGTCAAGTTTTATGTCCTTGTTTGCATCACAGAGGATGGCTGACAATCCGGCTGCTATTTCCCATGCGGGGGCTTCTGCCTTTTCCGCTCCGATGGCGGCGGCAAATCCTTCCAGGGAACCATAACGTTCATAAAGCTGTCTGAGGCCGCGGAGGTAATACTTGAGGTGGCGCCCGAAAAATGTGCGGTGCAGGTTGGCTTCCGGAAGTGACTCAATATCTCCCTCTTTAATGAACCGGTACGGCTCGTTTTCCAGCAGGGTGTGGAGGCGCTCCGCGTTTTTCAGAATCATGGGGCGCCGCCCCCACGCTATGGTGGAGGTCAGCAGGGATGATATTTCAATGTCCCTGGGGTCTGAGAATCTGCGTGGGAACTGCACGGGGTCCTCTGCCGCAAACTCCGGTACATTATACTTAAGGACTAATGAGTCAAGATATTCTTTCTGAGTCATAAAATAACAAAAAACCGTCCGGGGCGGAGTGCGCG
This sequence comes from uncultured Bacteroides sp., assembly GCA_964571405.1. Lineage (GTDB taxonomy): Bacteria > Bacteroidota > Bacteroidia > Bacteroidales > Muribaculaceae > CAG-873. Next base: position 10,672 of record CAZNBD010000046.1, read on the forward strand.
GACGGTTTGATGGGTGCCCAGTGGGATTCGAACCCACGACCTTCGGAACCACAATCCGACGCTCTAACCAGCTGAACTATGGGCACCATTTTTAAAGGCACTGCAAAGGTAGGCATTTTTTTTGAAATACCAACCGATGCAGCCCAAAAATTTCATATTTGTATTAAAATTTTCATGAAAAGTCTGTGTTGAGGGATGTGGTTGATGTCAGACATTGAAGCGGAAGTGCATTATATCACCGTCACAGACCACATATTCCTTGCCTTCCACTGCCATTTTCCCGGCTTCACGCACAGCGGTTTCTCCTCCGAGGTTTACATAATCATCATACTTGATGACTTCAGCGCGGATAAAGCCTTTCTCAAAGTCTGTGTGAATGATACCGGCGCACTTGGGAGCCTTGCTGCCGCGGCGGAATGTCCATGCGCGCACTTCATCCGGACCTGCAGTGAAGTATGTCTGGAGGTCAAGCAGGGCGTAAGCGGCACGGATGAGACGGCTCACACCGCTTTCTTCCAGTCCGAGTTCCTGAAGGAATTCCTGACGTTCCTCGTATGTATCCAGCTCCGCAATCTCGCTTTCAGTGGCGGCGGCCACAATCATGAGTCCGGCACCTTCATCCTTGATGGCTTCACGCACCTGGTCCACGTAAGCGTTACCGTTTACGGCGGAGGCATCATCAACATTACAAACATACAGCACGGGCTTGGATGTGAGAAGGAAGAGCTCACGGGCAAATTTCTGTTCATCCGGGCTGTCAAAAGTCACTGAGCGTGCGGGCTTGCCCTTGTCCAGGGCTTCCTTGATTTTGCACAGTACTTCATACTGCATCTTGGCCACCTTGTCACCTCCGGTCTGGGCCTGTTTCTGGGTTTTGGCCATTCGGGACTCAACAGTTTCCAGGTCCTTGATGAGGAGTTCGTAGTCAATGATTTCCTTGTCACGGACCGGGTTTACGGAACCATCCACATGAGTGATATTGTCATCATCAAAGCAGCGGAGTACATGGAGGATGGCGTCAGTCTCACGGATATTGGCCAGAAATTTATTTCCGAGGCCCTCGCCCTTGGAGGCACCTTTCACCAATCCGGCAATATCCACAATCTCTACTGTGGCCGGAACCACTGAGCGGGGATTACACATTTCCACCAGTTTGGTCAGGCGGTCATCAGGTACTGTGATGACGCCCACATTGGGTTCAATGGTACAGAAAGGGAAGTTGGCAGACTGTGCCTTTGCGTTTGACAGACAGTTGAAAAGAGTGGATTTTCCCACATTGGGCAGACCCACAATGCCGCATTGTAATGCCATATATCTTAAATGTATTAATCAGTAAAGAAGCGGAGGTATAATCTCCGGAGGTGCAAAGTTACTAAAAATTTCTCAATAAAAGAGGGAAACTGTGGTGACCAGCTTGCTGTTATCTTCCGCAGCCACGCTTGTGCCGCGGGGATAGAAGTATTGTTCGTAATTGAGGCGGAAGTCAACGTGGATGGGTCTGCGGATGCAGGTGAGGGTGGAGCCCACTGTGACACGGTTTCCCCTGGGGTGTGAGACGAGTACTTCTCCGGTCTCAGAGATGGCTCCGTCAGTGAGGAGGGTATTGCCGTCATAACGGGCTTCAAAGCTGAGGCGGTTGAAGAGCCGGGCGCGCAGCGGAATGCGGTATGCTGCAAAAACTTCCCAGATGTGCGCCGTTGGGAACGGTGCGGTGCAGTGGACCATCATATATTCCGCCTCAAAAGACAGGCGGCCGTGATCCATGTGAACGGTTGCGTCAAACATGTTGAGTCTTGCCGCTGCGGCAGCATTTCCCTCAGCCGGTACACGGCTCTGGAAACCTAAATGAGTGAATAGGCCGCCGGGGAGGGGCAGGGTGGCTTTGGCCGAGTATGTGAAATGAGAATTCCACTGGAGGTGGTCAGCCATGGAAGTGGAGTTAAACACACCGCCTTCAATGTACAGGGGTATTCCGGGGAAGATGTATCCGGCCTTTACGCCGGGGCTACGGACGGTGCCGTAATATTTACCGGGGAAGCTGCGGTTGGAAAAATAATAGTCACGGGGGGCACGTCCGCCTGAAAGGCTGAAGGGGAGGAGTGACTGACCGGCTATAATCTTCAGGCGTTCCAACGGGTCAAATTTCAGATATGCGTCCAGAATCTTGACCTTACCGCGGTCACATAGGTCAATCTGAAAGTAATACCCGGCCCAAGGGAGGACAGCGCCAGAAACTCCGGCGCGGGCATGGCGTACCATGAAACGGCTCTGGCCGGTCACTGTGCTCCACTCATATGCAGCGCGGACTGTGAAATGGACTTCAGGAACGTAATCAACTTTTTTTATGGCGGTGGTGTCATTCTGTGCGCTCAGGGGTAAGCACACTCCGCACAGAATAAGTATCAGTAATAAGCGGAACAGTTTAATCATCATACACCTTAATAATCATACTCAAGAACCAGGTCATCCAGACACATCACCGCACCGACTCCACCTGTGAAATAATCTCCGTACTTGCTTGAGGAAGCAGTCACCAGGATGTAATTGGGAACGCGGGAGTATGATTTGTATTTGAGTTCAAACTGGAATGGTGTGAATTGTTCCACAGTCTCTCCACATTCCATTTTTCCGTAAGCCACCACCTCCGGGCCGTCCGGGTCAAAGAGGTGACGGTTAGAAGGCTTGGTCCGGATTTCAAAGGGCTCGGCGGAGTCAATGAGTGCAACCCATATTATGCATGTATCAGGCTGTCCGATCAGGGGCTTATAATCCGTATTGGCATGTGAGATGGGTGCGGTCTGATAATTGAAAACACCGCGCAGGCGAGTGGGACGCTCCTTGAACGGACGTCCGAAGGAGAGAACGCCGTCCGTTCCGTCCGTGCGGACATAATACCCGGCAAATATGTTACCGGCAGCCAGTTTGCCGATGGGTCCGATTCCGGCAAAGACAGTGCTGAGACGTGCATAGCGGGGACCACCGTCGGGAACGAGAGGGAAGGGGGTTGTGTTGCTCTCGCCAATAGTTGTGGCGCCCTTGTTGCCGGTACCCCAGAAGGCATCCTCTCCCTCTCCCCAGGGGCACCATATCTTTCCGTCCTTCCACCAGTTCTCAAATCCGGCGTTGGGCAGCTGTGTTTCCGACCCGGTGGTGAAGTCAAGAACCTCAGCATATTCAGTGTCCGAGTAAGCACGTGCCTGATAAGCTGTATTGGGGCTGAGGTGCTTGATGCAGGCAGTGAAGTCACCGCCGTCATGAACTATATCTTCCTGAGGTACACGTGTCCACTCTTCCGAACCGGCCAGGCGGTATTCAACTCCGTTATCCTTTCCGGCCTCGGCCTGAGCGGTAACCCAAGCAACACGGGTCCAGCCGTCGGCGCTGAGGGTGCGTACTGTCTGGGCAACAGTTTCAGTGTAAATGGTCCACTGCTGAACATGTCCGAATACTTCCACGTCCACAAACAGGGGGAGGCTCAGGTCCACATACGGGAGTGCTGTGATGTCAGGTGTCATTACGGCACCGGTATTCTCCAGTTTGGCGCGCAGCACTTTCACTTTTCTGAGATTAACATTCTCAGATACATAAACCACCACGCGGTGTCCCGGAACATCAATGACCGGGGAGCCTATCTGGCCCTCAACCTCAAAATATCTCTCAATTTCCTGGCTGGCGGAAATTTTCCATATATATTCCTGGTACAGGGAGAGTACCACATAAATGGGGTTGGCAAGGTTCTGGGGGGTGGACAGGATGTCATCAAGCATCTCAGCACCGGGGGTGAGGGTATATTCCTGAATGTTTACGGCGTAAGGATTCACTTCCTCGCTGAAAAACAGGGTTACCTGGCGGTTGAGGGAGTCGATGTTTGCCGGGGCACTCTGGCCCTCTGCGCTTATAGACAGGATATTGGCCTGGATGCGGGGGTAAGGTATATCGTTCTTGATACATCCGGAGCAAAGGGCCACCAGGACAGATAACAGTGGCCAGATATAATTTCTGAACTTAAGCATATATCAGATAACGACCATCAGGCCAAAGTTAATATTGAAAATATTGAAACGGAAATTGGCACCAGAAGTGAAGCGGGAACCTTCATCCACACCGTCCGTTTCCTGGCGTTCCTTCCGCATATTGAGGCCGAAAACACCGAAGGATACGTTGAAGGCCACATTCTCCTGGATGAATACGCATACACCGGGACTGAAGTTGAGTGAGGCCTGGGTGGTGTAAGTGCGTGTGTGCTTTGGCTCTCCGTTATACAGGCGGCGGAAATGGGAGTTGCCGCTGCCGAATGTCAGTTCCACCTCATTGAAAACTCCGAAGCGTCCGTATGTGTCCAGTCCTACATAATTGCGGTAAAAGGTTGATACGGCAAAACTCTGCTGATAATAACTTACATCCTTGATTGAGAAGTTGAGGTCCTCATCAAAGTCCATGCTCAGGCCCTGCAGGTCCGCTATGCCGCGGGTGTAATTGAAGCGTAGGCCGATAGACTGGTTGCTGCGGAAAAAGTATGACAGATAGGGCTTTACAGAATACTGTTTGCCTTTAAATGAGAGGTCAGACAGGAGTGAAAGGACTTCAATGTCCTTGGTGTTCAGTTCACCGTAAGAAGCAGTGATTCCGAAGCCCCACTTACCGCGGGGGATAAAGAGGTAATTATACAGTCCTCGGTCAAAACGTCCGAAGTTGCGCTGAGGAATAATGGCGCTGACGGTGTCAGTTCCGACTATTACGGTGCGTATGCTGTCAGGTCCGCTGCTTTCACTTTTACGGACAATGCGCTGTGCGTCCGCTGCCATGCTCACCATCATTATGACGGCAATTATGATGAAGATGCGTTTGAGATTTTCCATAGCCGTCAAATATAGAACATTACACCAAAGGTTATGGAAAAGAGATTGATGCGGAAGTTTGCACTCTTGGTGTTCATTGTTCCCACATAAATCTGGTCAGTAGTGGCCTTGTAAGAAGTGTAATTGAAGCCGAGGACTCCCACATTTACCTCAATGGCGGAATAATTGTTGAGGAATACCGCCAGGCCCGGCGCCAGGCCTATATTGCAGTTGAAGCTGCGCTGATATGTACCGGTCAGGTCTGTTCCCACACCGTTGCAGACCTTGGACTGTCCACCTCCCAGGCTTAACTGGACTTCATTGAAGAGCCCGAAACGTGTGCTGTGGCCCAGGCTGAGGTATGCTCTGAAAAGTCCCGTGCCGGAATAGCTGTGAGATATACTGTACAGATTATCAATGTTATACTCGGTTTCAGAATCCAGGACAATGTCTGCGCTGTTGAGGCGAGTGCGTGAGCGGCTGTAACTGAATCTACCGCCGGCGGTGAGGTTGTCCTTGAAACAGAACATGACAGTCGGGCTGAGCTTGAAGGTGTAAGTATCGCCCTTAATGTTCTCAAAGACAAGGAACTGATAATTGTCCTGATTGCTCTGAGAATAACTGACACTCACACCTGTCACCCATGCACCCTTGGGAACAAAGGAAATCTGCTCAATATGGCGTGAGAATTCTTCCTGAGCAGAAGCCTGTAAGCAGCAGAAGCCCGCCAGAATCATCAGCAGGCTCTTTAATATAAACCGGTTCAGGCTGTTATAAACGTGGAATTGCATAGAAAATGTGAGAATTGGCTAAAATTCCGCTTTCAAGCCGCTAAGTTAGTGAAAAAAATCCAAACAGCGGCAAATTCACACGCGCCTAACATAAGTTTTTTGAAGAAGGAGGGGGGCAGGGAGACGCTGTCCGTCTTTTGCTGTTCAGGCGCGCTGGCGTTCAAGGCGTGATATGACGGGATGCACGTTGTTTAGGTTTTATAAAGAATAAAAAAGGCTCGGAGAGTGCACACCATTCCCTATGCATTCTCCGAGCCTATGT
>CAZNBD010000047.1:0-15274 GCA_964571405.1 uncultured Bacteroides sp.
CCACGGAATAATGGTAATCAAGATTGACAACTCCACCAAGAAAATCCTCTTCTGAAATTTAACATTTTTTGAAAAGGAATGTAAAGGGAAGTGCTTGGCAGGATGGTGAAAATTTAGTAATTTTGGGGGCTGAAATAAATCTTGAACAAGCAATCACCTCACAACCTTTCCATGGAACAGACGTTTATAATCCTGAAACCCTCCGCCATAACCCGCGCACTTGTAGGCAATGTACTCACACGCTTTCAGCGCAAGGGATTGGTAATAAGCGGTATAAAGATGATGCAACTCACAGAGGATATCCTCCGGGAGCATTACGCCCACCTTGTTGACCGTCCATTTTTCCCCTCACTGCTCAAGAGCATGATGGCCACTCCGGTAATTGTGGCCGTACTCAAGGGCAATGATGCAGTGGAAGTGGTACGCGCCATGACCGGCGCCACCAACTGCCGTAAAGCCGCCCCCGGCACCATACGCGGAGATTTCGGCATGAGCGGGCAGGAAAACATTATCCATGCCTCTGACTCTGTGGAAAATGCGCTCATTGAAATCAAACGGTTCTTCAAGCCGGAAGAAATTTTTGATTACACACCAATAACTTTCCCGGCAATATACGCCGCTGATGAGCGTTAATATTGTATGTCTCCTCACAATCAATAAAAATGCGTAAATTCTTAATAACGATTACAGCACTGATAGCCCTGGCGGGCGCCGCAGTTTCCTCAGCAGAAGAAACAGAACCCGTACGCCTTCCGGCAAGCCATGCAGCAAGTCATGACAATTTCCTTGCCAACCAGGGTAACTCAGGAATCACAGTAGAAAACACCACAAAATTCCTTGAAGACCTCTTCAATGAGGAAGAAGAACCCGAGTTTGATATTTATACGGAAGGCTGGGACAGCCATCTGGTGAACTGTTATAACGGAGTCAACGTACCTCAGCGCGCCGTTATTGACGTGAGCAATTTCTCCATGCCCCACCCCGGTTACATCACCTCACCTTACGGTTACCGCCGCCGCTTCCGCCGCATGCACAAGGGCGTGGACCTCAAGCTCAATGTGGGTGACACCATCCGCAGCGCTTTTGACGGCCGAGTGCGTGTGCGTAACTTTGAACCCCGCGGATACGGCAACTATGTTGTAATCCGTCATACCAATGACCTGGAGACCGTTTACGGACACCTGTCAGCATTCCTGGTTCAGGACGGCGACTATGTTCGTGCGGGCCAGCCCATTGCATTAGGCGGCAACACCGGACGTTCCACCGGTCCTCACCTGCACTTTGAGACCCGTTACATGGGTTACGCCATCAACCCCTGTGCAATATTTGACTTTGCCAACCAGACCACCCATACTGACCAGTACACCTTTGATAAGAATACTTATCAGGATGCACGTAATTATGATCCGTCAGCCAACAGCCAGTATGCCGCAGAATATCTGCGCCAGCACCCCAGCCGCCCGGCTCCCAGGAACAATTACTCAGCTTTAGGCGGTAACAGCGGCAATAACTCAGGCCGTGCATCCTCCACCCCTGCCACTTACCGTGTGCGCCGCGGAGACAGCCTGAGCCGTATTGCCTCCAGAAACGGTACCACAGTGGCACGTCTGTGCCGCCTGAACGGCATCAGCGCCAATTCAAAGCTTCAGATTGGTCAGCGCCTCCGCCTGAGATAACTATAACTTTCAGGCACACAACTCAGAAAGGAAATACAGTAATACCCCCGGAGCATTTCACAAACGCCCGGGGGATATTTTTTCAAAAAAGCGTAAACCCAAACGGCCTTTCATTTGTTGTAAAATTTATAAACAATAAAACAACAAAAAACAGACATGAAAGCAAAAACACTCGCCATTGGCGCCGCAGCCATCCTCCTGGCTGCTTCTTGCAGTAACAATCAGACAGAACAGACCAAAGAAGATTCCCTGAGTTTTACACATTTCACACAGTCTCAGGCATATAAACTTGATAATTCAGCCTCAGTTTACCAGACAGACTCTGACCTGATGGTATTATGCAGCGCAGACCTTCTCATACCTGCAGATCTGCTGGGCAAAGACACAGACACATTCCGCACAGCAGTTGAAAACGCCACAGTCAAGGCAGGTACCCCTGACAGCGTGAGCAGCCTGTTCATGCGTCAGGCATCAGATTTCGGCTTCTCAGCCACTGAAGTTGCCATGCCCGCAGGAATGTCAGCAGCTGATTATGACGGTTATTACGGAGTTACCGGCTCTGTATCCACACTTACACCGGAACTGGTATCATACCGTATTGAACATGACACATACATGCCCCGCGCCGCACACGGTGAATACACTGTGACATATATCAATTACGATATCAACAGCGGCCGCGTCCTCACTCTTGACAACATCTTTACCTCAGAAGGCCTTGAGGCACTTCCTGAACTGATTTCACACCGTGCAAATCTGATGAGCGGATTTATCGGCGACACAGAAATCTCCGCACTCCCCTCAGACGGCAACTTCACCATCACTGATGACAACCACATCATTTTCGTTTACCAGCCCATGGAAGTTGCATCTTACGCACAGGGTGTAATCAATGTACCTTTTGACTTGTTCCGTCTTGCCCAGTATATGACCCCTGAGGCCAAGGCCCTGTTCAAGCTCTGAATTTAAAGTAAAATCAATCACAGCTCACGGTAATGTTACAGGTAATAATTGAAGAACATCAGACATACAGCCTGCCTGAACAGGCTCAGATGGCAATTGAAGGGGGAGCCCGCTGGCTCCTTATCCGACCCGGAAATCTGAGTGACCATGAGCTGCGGGAAGCCACCGTAGAAATAGCCGCGCTCTGCCGCGAGAATACCGTAATCCTCACCATTGAGGGACATACGGAGCTCGCCGGCGAGCTGGGGCTTCACGGCGTTCTGCTGATGCGCCATCATGCTGACCCGGTAAAAATCCGTGAATTCTTCGGGCCGGAAGCCATAATTGGCGCTGAGGTCTCAAAAGCGGAAGAGGTTCTCCCGCTGGAACGTGCGGATGTTGATTACCTTGTTCTCCACCATGGCCCGGAAGCTTCAATGATTATTGCGGCAGCACGGCAGCAAGGTGCTCTGATACCTTTTGTGGCCATGGGCACATTCAGTGTTGAGGAGTCAAGGGAACTGATTGCCCGCGGGTTCAGCGGTGTATGTACCGGACGCCGCATTTTTGATTCAGATAACCCTGAGGAAGAGACCCGGCGTTATCTGGATGCTCTGAAAAATTCCTTGTAAATGAAATATATAGCAATTATTCCGGCGCGTTACGCCTCTACACGTTTCCCGGGCAAGCCCCTGGCCATGTTGGGAGACAAGACAATGATTGAGCGCGTTTACCGCCGCGTGTCAGCTGTTGATGGAATAGATACAGTGGCAGTAGCCACAGATGACGACCGCATTTTCAAAGCCGTTGAAGCTTTTGGAGGTGTGGCCGTTATGACATCTGACCGTCACCGCAGCGGCACTGACCGCTGCTGCGAGGCATACAGCTTATTGGGCAGCGATGCGGACGTTGTCATCAACATCCAGGGCGATGAACCTTTCATTGCAGTTTCTCAGATACAGACAGTTATGGAAGCCTTCAGGAACGCGGATGTCCGGATAGCCACACTGGCCCGCCCTTTCAATCCTGATGATTCATATGAAAAGCTGGCAGACCCCAACACACCAAAAGTTGTGACAGACCTCAACGGCTACGCTCTTTATTTTTCCCGTTCCGTCATTCCGTACGTGCGTGGAGCTGAGCGAGATGTGTGGCCGGCGTGTGCTTCATATCTTACACATATAGGTCTCTATGCTTATCGCGCCGATACGCTCAAGGAAATAACCGCCCTGCCTCAGAGCCCGCTTGAACTGGCTGAGAGCCTGGAACAATTACGCTGGCTGCAGGCCGGATATAGAATCAAGGTTGGGCTGAGCACTGAACCCACAATTGGAATAGATACTCCCGCTGATCTTGAAGCGGCAATCAGACTTCTTGATGATGAGCAATAAACGTCACGCACCTGCTGTACACAAATTCCGTCCGGATCCACTTCCGGTGCCTGTTGTCACAGAAATTCCCGGAGGCGCCCGCCTGATGGAATACAGCGGAGGCACCGAACCGGTATGCTGTCTTACCCTGTATTTCAACGGAGGGGAGGACCAGGCATCACAGGCTGTTGCTTCCCTGTGCGCGGCAATGCTGCAGGAGGGTGCCGACGGATTGTCCGAGGAACAGATTGCTGATATACTTGACTATAACGGAGCAAGGTACAATCCCCAGTCAAAAGAACATTATACCGGATTGAGCGTGTGGATGCTCAATGACAGGGCTGCTGAAATAACAGCGTTGCTCTCACGCATGCTGAGCCATCCTGATTTCCCTGAAAAGAATCTTGAAAGGAACAAGAAGCAGGCAGCAGCGCGTCTGCGTATCCTTTCAGACCGTACCTCTTATATAGCCAGCCAGGCACTTCAGCCGCTCATTCAGGGTGCCGATAATCCCGGGGCACATCAGACCACAGAACAGGAAATTGAAGCTGTCACGGCAGAAGACCTGCGGCGTTTTCACAGCCGTGTGTATCGCCGCGGAGGCTGTCACGCTTTCCTCTCCGGAAAAATTACCGACTCGGTGCGTGAATCAGTCATCAAGCTGATTGAATCCCTGCCTGAGGGTCCCGGGGCAGAAATCTGCCTGCATCCCTGGCAGCCTCAGGCACCGCAGACACTCAATGTTGCACATCCCGGGGCCATGCAGGCATCAATGGTATGCGCGCTTCCGGCCCCTCCGCGTTCATCAGAGGATTATATTCCGCTGAGACTGACCGTAATGGCTCTGGGCGGATACTTCGGGAGCCGCCTGATGAACAACTTGCGTGAGGAAAAAGGTCTTACATACGGCGTCAGCGCTTATCTGGCCGGAAGTCTGGATGGCAGTGCCGTCTTCATTTCCCTTGACTGCCATGCTGATGCCACTGATCTGGTTCTGAGTGAAATCAGACAGGAAATGGAAAGAATGGTCTCCAATCCTCCTGCGGGAGAGGAACTGGAACGCTTACGCCTGTATGCCACCACTACCGCACTGGAAGCCCTTGACACTCCTGAGGGTATTTTGGGTCAGTACTCCACTGCCCTGCTGGTGGGTATTCCTGACGGATACTTTGACAGGCAGCAGCGGATTGTGGCAACCCTTACATCAGAGGACATTGCCGCAATGGCCGCACGTTATCTCCGCCCGGACGGTATCCGCACAGTAATTGTAAAATAAAATCAGATAGACAGGCCGGTGCGCTCATACAGCCCGAAGATGAGATTCATCAGGTGTACAGCGTTTCCGGCACGGCTGCGTGTCTGCAGGTCTGCCGATGCATTTATCACCAGGGAATCTCCCTGACGGAAAATCTGCATCAGGCACTTGTTGCTTCCGCGCAGATCCTCATCAATGCCCTCGTTACCGTCCACCACATGAACAAAGGAATGATCCTCATAAGCCTGGTCATAAATATTCCGGACCTCACTCACAGTGTGTGTCAGGGGCAGGCGCATGGTCAGGTCCATGCGTTCATATGGCACATGTCCGCTGTTGCGCAGTGAAATATTGGCTTTCAGGTCCTTCTGAATCTCACCCAATATTTTGATGGCCTCCTCTGTCTCACCCTCAGCATGGTAAGGGGCGCGCAGTTCTGCCTGAATCTCACCTTTAAGCAACCAGTTTTTTGCCAACGGGAACAGAGCTGTCTCAATCAGCAAAGCCACCGGAGAAGGAGAAACCGTTACTCGGGCTCCGCGCACCAGTGCCTTACGGTTATATTCAGCAAAACCGTACACCATTCCCTCCGGAAGGTTGATCCGCAGGTTCTGAGCCTCTCCGAGGACAATCACGGCCAGGTCTTTCTCCCTGATGGCTTCTTTGATTTCCTCAGTAAAATTTTCCTCATCAATCACAAAGAGGACATCCAGACCGTCAGTATCCAGCCCGCGCTCCAGGGCAAGCTCCGTGTCTCCTGTGTAAACAGGATGAAGACGTGCCAGAGGCGTTCCGTTTCCGGTGGCGGAGCTAACACGGTGAAGGTCCACATCCGGGTGACGCAGCAGAAGGCGGAGGAGTTGTTTGCGTAATGGCGAGTCTACTTCATCAGGTCCGTAAATTCCAACTTTGATCATGGCTTAGGTTTTAGAGTGTCATCAAATATACTGTTAATAATGGTTTGAGTTGCGCCGATATTACGGCGGATAAAATCCCCGGCGGCTTCGGCTGCGGCTTGCCGGGTTTTATTATCTGAGAGCAGACTGTCCATGATACGGTCAAAATCTGCCTTTCCTTTTATTCTGAAACCGCCTCCACAGTCTGCAAGCCCTTTAGCTTCCAAGAACTTGGAACAGTTCGGCCCGAAAATAACGGGGACAGCCCATGCGGCTGCCTCATTTATATTATGGATACCAACCCCGAAGCCGCCACCGATGTATGCGGCGTCTGCGTAATGGTACAGTTTGCTGAGCAGTCCAAAGCTGTCAACTATCACATACCTTATCTTCTCAGGGAGTTCCTTTTGATTCTTACATGTACTCAGAAGCATAGTCTTATCCTGGCCGAGGCGGTCGACCATACGCTTGAGGCGGGGGCCGTCAAACTCATGCGGGGCAATGATGGCGCAGACCTCAGGATGCGCTGCAAGCCAGGGGAAATAAACATCCTCATCCTTGGGCCAGCTGCTTCCGGCCACAAGCATGAAAGGCGCGCGGGAGCGCAGAGCGTCCAGTGCCGGAACCGACGGAATTACTGAGCTGACAGAGGCCACACGGTCAAAGCGTGTATCTCCGGCCACTGTTATATTTTCCACTCCGATTCCACGCAGCAACCGGGCGGAATCTTCATTCTGCACAAACAGATGTTTGAAGTGTCCGAGCATCTGCCGGAACATTCCGCCCCAAGGTTTGAAAAATATCTGGCCCGGACGGAATACGGCTGAGATGAGGTAAGTGGGTACTCCGTGCTTGTGCAGCTGTTCCAGGTAATTTCCCCAGAACTCATATTTGACAAATACAGCCATGGCCGGATTTGCCGCTTCCACCAGGGCGCGTGCGTTTTTCTCCGTATCCATGGGAAGATAAACAGAAGTCACACGCGGATGAAAATTGCTGCGCACCTTGTACCCTGAGGGTGAAAAGAAAGAAAGAAGCACGCGTGCCTCAGGCTGAGCCTCAAGAAAGCGCTCCAGCAGTGGACGCGCCTGCTCGAACTCTCCCAGTGATGCCACATGCACCCACAGGTCATAACCGTCACGCCCCTGCAGCCCGTCACGTACGCGGCTCAGGGTCTGGCGGTGACCCTCCACCATGGCAGCGGCCTTACCGCCGGACAGGGCGGCAAGGCGCACCGCGCCGCCGTAAGCGGCAATGGCGGTGTTGTAAATCAAATTCATTCCGGAACAGCGATGCGTTCAGCTCCTTTACGGATGCGGCGCACTGTTTCCTCGCGGCCGAGCAGATCCGTGATGTCAAACATGTGCGGACCCTTGCACTCTCCCACCACAGTGAGGCGGAATGCGTTCATCACATTACCCAAGTGGAGGCCCTTGCTTTCAATCCAAGCCATCACTTCAGGCTCAAGTGCGGCGGAATTGAAATCCTCAGCCGCTTCAAGCATATCTGCCAGTTCAAGCATGGTCTCCTTCATGCCCGGAGTCCAGCGCTTTTTAACTGCCTTGGGGTCATATTCTTCAGGAGCAACAAAGAAGAAACGGGCATTGTCCCACAGGTCGTTCACAAAATTGATACGGCTCTTGACCAGGGAAACCGCACGGCGGATGTAATCCTTGTCAAAGGCAGAGACATCCACGCCCTTGGCCTCCAGAACGGGGATAAAGAGTTCTGTTAGAGCTGCATCATCCATTTCCTGGAGATATGTATGATTGAACCACTTGGCTTTCTCAAAAGCAAACTTGGCTCCACTGCGTGAGCAGTGTTCAAGAGAGAACTTGCTGATAAGTTCCTCCATGCTCATCACCTCTGAGTCATCACCGGGATTCCAGCCCAGGAGTGCAAGGAAATTTACCACAGCCTCAGGCAGGTATCCGCTCTCGCGGTATCCGCTTGAAGTCTCTCCGCTCTTGGGATCATTCCACAGCAGGGGGAAAACGGGGAAACCGAGGCGGTCACCGTCACGCTTGCTCAGCTTACCCTTTCCGTCAGGCTTCAGCAGCAGGGGCAGATGCACAAAATCAGGACGTGTGTCCGCCCAGCCGAATGCTTCATACAGCAGCACGTGCAGGGGTGCGCTCGGAAGCCATTCCTCACCGCGGATTACATGAGTCACCTTCATCAGGTGGTCATCAACAATGTTGGCCAGGTGATAAGTGGGCAAATCATCCGCGCTCTTGTATAGCACCTTGTCATCCAGGATATCACTCTTGATTGTAACCTGGCCGCGGAGGAGGTCGTTCACCACCACGTCACGTCCGGGCTCAATGCGGAAGCGCACCACGTACTGCGCACCCTCCTTGAGCAGACGCTCTGTTTCCTCTGCAGGCAGAGAAAGTGAGTTACGCATGCTCATGCGGGTTGACGCGTCATACTGGAAATTGGGATGAGCCGCGCGGGCTGCCTCCAGTTCCGCGGGAGTATCAAATGCAATGTAAGCCTTGCCGTTATCAAGCAGCTTACGTGTATATTCGCGGTAAATATCGCGGCGCTCGCTCTGCTTGTAAGGACCGTATGGGCCACCCTCGCGCACGCCCTCGTCAATCTCAATACCGAGCCATGCAAGTGCCTCGTTGATATAATCCTCAGCTCCCGGAACAAAACGCTGGGAGTCTGTATCTTCAATACGGAGAATCATCTTGCCGCCGTTCTGGCGCGCAAACAGATAATTATACAGTGCAGTGCGGACGCCTCCAATGTGGAGAGGTCCGGTGGGAGAAGGGGCAAAACGCACCCTTACCTCGGGTTTATTATCGCTCATTTGATTAATTCTGTTATTGATGCACAAAGGTAAGCAAAATTCTCCAACCCATCAAAAAATCCTCTAAGAGCTTGTAACATATATTATGGGAAAAGCTCTAAGAACCGGTATATCCTGACTGGGCCAGAGCGTCAGGACTGTGATAGAAGTCCGGTGAGAGGAGTGTCCGCAGGGTGGTTTCAGGATGACGCTGAAGGTATGCCTTAACAATCTTCCAGCCCAGGTATCTGCCGGCGCGTCCGGGGGCGCGGACATCTAACACTGAGGTATTTGGTGCGGGAGAGACAAGTCTGTCCGCTGCAAGGCCGGAGGTGTCAAACATCATGTCCGAGGCCACAAGGGTCTGCCACAGCTGCGCCTCATTCTCGGCAAGAAAATTATACTGCTCGTCACGGTATCCTAAGGCGTAAGGTGCCCGTGCATCCGGCACCAGTTCCATCTTGGCCTGCGTGAGAGCGCCCTCATAGAGCAGCCGGCTCAGAGCCGTGCCGCCCTCTCTTTCCTCATAAGGATACTGTGTGCCAACGAGCGCTTCCGCAATATCATACGGCATGAAATCCGGAGCCTTGACAAAACGCCTGTACACGGGCCACTCACTGTAACCCTCATATTCCTGCCCCAAATAATGGTTGAGGGCAATGAGCATCACGCTGTCCACAAATGCAATGGACTCCCGCTTTCCCCACACCACTGCGGCATATGAGCGGTGCGGCAGTTCAAGATTGAGATCATCCGCACGCCCCAGGATATACCCCAGGCGCCGGCTCAGAGTGTCAGTATCCGCATAAACACTGTCCACGGCCGGAGTGAAAACCGCCACTGCCAGTGAGTGTGACCACCTGATCATCAGACTGTCAGGCTTACGCCCGTCCGCAATATATCTGAAGAAAGCATGGAGCTCTGCGGTGTCTGTGGCCTCAATCTCTGCCCGGCGCGCGCTGTCCGCATGGGCGTACTCAGCCATATTGTGATACAGTACTTTCACCGGTTCAGGAGAGTACTGACGCGGCTTCTCCGTGCAGGCTGCTGTCAGCAGGCAGCCCCCTAATATGTATAATAAGGTGTGTTTCATATTACTGTTTTTACCCACAAATGTAAGAATATTATTATACATAATCCAAATAAAAGTGCTAAATTTGCAAAATCCAAACTATGGCCCTGACATGAAGCGCATACTCACCCTGATACTTGGATGCCTGCTGACGGTATCTGCATCCGTAGCCCTGGCGGCTGCGGAACAGGAGCTGACGCCTTTTGTGCTGGTTCTTGACCCGGGTCATGGAGGAAACGACCTCGGCACAAGCGGCCGCAACATTCATGAAAAAAGCGTCACTCTGGATGTGTGCCGGCGCTTGGGTCAGTTGGTTACGGCTGCTTTCGGAGACAGCGTGCAGGTGGTGTTCACCCGCACTACGGATGAATTCATCCCCCTGCGTGAGCGGGCTGCAATTGCCAACCGCGCTGACGCAGACCTGTTCATCTCCGTTCACGTCAATTCAGTGGCCGCCCGAAGCCGCGGACGCAATACTGTCTGTGGCACATCTGTCTATACCCTGGGCCTCCACAAGTCCGAGGCCAACCTGGATGTGGCCATGGCAGAGAACTCCGTCATTGCTCTTGAGGAAGATTTCTCCGAGGCATACCAGGGCTTTGATCCCAACGAGAGTGAGAGTTACATTGTATTTGAACTCACACAGAACATGCACCTGGAGAACTCCGTGGAGATGGCCACCCTGGCTCAGCGTGAGCTTGTAAACCATGCCGGACGTGTGGACCGCGGTGTGCGTCAGGCAGGGTTCCTGGTGCTGTGGGCCACGCGCATGCCTTCAGTGCTGGTGGAACTGGATTTCATGTGTAATCCTGATATTGAGCGGTATCTGAGTCAGGAGGCCAACCGTCAGCGCCTGGCTGAAGCTCTTTTCAGGGCCTTCTCCGCATACCGTACCGAGCACCCGCCGCTGCCAAAACTCCCCGCTCAGGCTTGAGCTTTTTAATTCCGTAAATTATTTAATCACTATGAATACTCTCAAACGCAAAGAAGTACTGATTGGCCTCCTGGTTGTTGTGGCCCTGGTAATACTCTTTTTCGGCATCAATTTCCTTAAAGGTGTCAACCTGTTCAAGGCCACCAATTATTATTACGCATCATATGAAAATGTTGCCGGACTGGCCAATTCCGCCCCGGTTACCCTGAACGGCTTCAAGGTTGGCCTGGTGCGTGAAATAAAGTACCAGTATGACAACCCCGGTCATGTGCTGGTGGAGATGAGTCTGGACAAGGAGCTGCGCCTGCCCGCCGGTACCCGCGCTGAGATTTCCTCAGATATTCTGGGAACCGCTTCAATAGTTCTCCACATGGGGGATGCAGCCGGAGGCTTCTATGCCGTGGGTGATACCATCATTGGAGGAGTGCAGCCCGGCATGCTGGACGCCGTGGGTAATGACATCATGCCCGTGGTAAATAACATTCTTCCGCGCGTGGATACCTTGCTGATCGGACTTAATACCCTGGTTAATGACCCGGCTCTCCACACATCCGTGCAGCGTCTGGACCAGATCACCGCTGAACTCAACGGCACCATTGCTGACATTCACGCCATCATGCGTGACCTCCGGCCCGTAGCCCGTCAGATGAATACCATTTCAGCCAATGTGGACACCCTCTCCGGCAATCTCGCCGCAGTGTCAGGCACCCTGGCTGATGCGCCCGTGGACAGCCTCATCAATGACCTGGCCGCCACTGCCGCACACCTGGAGGAACTCACCGCAGCCCTGAACAACCCGGATTCATCCCTGGGCAAGCTCAGCCATGACCCCGAGCTGTATAACAACATCAACGCCACGGTGGTATCTCTTGACAGCCTCTTTATTGACATCCGCCGCAATCCCAAGCGCTACATCAATATCAAGCTCCTCTAAATCCCCTTTTCCACTGGCATGGAAGCACCTGTAACGGTGTCAATTGTGGTTCACCGCACACCGGTGAAGCAGCTGAGTCACGCGCTGGAATGTCTGCTGCGCTCTCCGGCCGTCAGTGCCGTGTATGTGGTGGACAACAGCCCCACGGACACTCTGCGCCGGCATGTGGAGGACATGGAGCGGGTGGTTTATGAACATGTGGAGAACCGGGGATTCGGTGCCGGGCATAACCATGCCATCCGCCGGGCACTGGATGCCGGGGCGCGTTATCACCTGGTGATGAACGCAGACGTCTGCTGGGACGGTGATGTCATCTCGCCCATAGTGGAATATATGGATGCGTCACCTGAAACTGGAATACTGATGCCGCGCACACTGTACCCTGACGGCGCCCTGCAGCTGACCGCGCGGCGTCTGCCCACACCCTGGGACCTGATTGCCAAACGTTTCCTGCCTCAGTCATGGACCCGTTCCCGCATGAAACATTATCTGCTTGCAGACGCGGACCACTCCCTGCCCATTGACAGCCCGTACCTCCTGGGTAGTTTCCTGTTCTTACGCACCGATGCCATCCGGGCGGAAGGAATGTTTGACGAGCGCTTCTTTATGTACCCGGAGGACATTGACATCACACGCCGTTTCCACCGCAACTGGCGCACTGTTCTCTGGCCCGGGGTCACCATAATACATGAACATGCCGCGGCTTCACGCCGCAGCATGCGTATGCTCCGTATTCATATCATCAATATGATCCGGTATTTCAATAAGTGGGGTTGGTTCATTGACCCTGAGCGCCGACGCTTCAACCGCCGGCTGGACTCCCTGCCAAAAACCGCCAATCCTCCCGTTCAGCGCGGCTGATTTCCCTGCGCAATATTGAGGAGGTAAGGCCGCAGGTCACTCCAGCGGTAATAATTGTTCTGTGACGGTACGGGCAGGGCAATATCCTTTTCATTCAGATATACCCGCACAAGTATCTCGCCCTCAGAACCGTCTGCAGGACGGAAGAACACCATCTGCAGGTTTGAGGCCATGGGAGATATGCGGAAATTGGCGTAATCATCTGCCAGGCGCTCAGGGCGTTCCTGCTCACTGTAACAGCCTTCAAGCTGCAGCAGCGCTGTGAGGGGGATGATATTGCCGTCATGACCGAAACGGAGGGTGGCACCGTGGCGGCCGTCTGCAATATATGCGTCCGCATTGTCCAGAATGTGGTTCACCAGGTTACGTGCGTTGGCTGTAAATTCACCATTGGCAGGGGGATAAGAGGAATTTGTGGCATAGAAACTGAAATTGTAAATCTGCCACAGATCGTACAGTTCCTCAGTGGTGAAAAGGGTCAGCAGATTGATGTCAGTCTCCATATTCTGCATGTCCACAGCCAGCCAGTACAGGTCCGTCATGAAGTCCTGAGTGTCCATCCAGCGGGAAACATATTCCGGGTCTGAGAACAGCGTTCCGATGAGGCGGTCAGGATTTGTATTGGCACGGCGGAAGCGCTTGTAATCCTGGAACCACGGCCCGCGGTCACTGGAATAAGGCCCTGACTCCGGACTGTGGTAATTCAGATAAATAAGGTTACGCTCCGCACTCTCACGCGGCACTGACAGAGTTGGATTCAGCTCCTTAAGTCCCTCAATGAAAGCAAACATGGAGTGCGCGCAGCGCATCACCGGGGTTGAGGCTGCAGTCACCTCGGCGCCCTCGGAGAAAATGGCCGGATAAGCCTGGGCCACGCGCCTGGCAATGCCGCGGTGCTGGCGGCTGCCCAGGGGCGTGAGCTCGCCTCCGCGTCCGCGTGCTTCCTCCCATATTGTGTCAAGCTGAAGGCGCAGCTGCTCGCCGGCCGCCGTGAGGGCTCCGGCACGTGACGCATCATTGAGGCGGTCCATCACGCGGCGGTAATCATTGTCACTGATCAGATACCGTGAGCCGTGGCGCCCGTAGTGGCTCAGATAGAAAGGTTCGTAGCCCTCCGGAGCCGGAGTGCCGTAGTCCGGTGAAATCTCATCCTCAGGATAAGCATAGTAAACACCACCGGCACGTTCAGGCTTCTCGTTAATTTCAGCACGTGCATCACGGGCCTGGGCTGAGGCACACAGCCACAGCCCCAGAGCAAGCAGGATGTATTTTTTCATGAATTGTGATTGATTGGTGATAAGAGGGGATAAAGATTATCTGGAGCGCTTGAACACACCCACAGCCTTGCGGATAACCTTGAAGGCCATAACGGCATACTCGGCGTAAGTGAACGCACTCATTATGCGCCCCATCACACCGGATCCGTTTCCGGAGAACTTGTCACGCACACCCTGTGTGGCCATTGACAGCTTGTACTTCTGAATCTCGATGCGCGCCTGCACCAGGGTGCGCCGCATCTGAATTTCACGCAGGGTATAACCCTTCCACTGGCCCGGTGCGGCATTATTAAAGGACGGTAGGCTGCTCATTGTCGTTCTGAGGTTTTTCAGGGGTGAGTATTAGTTTGCTGACAAAGCGCGCAATTGGGTCTTCTATCAGCACGCGCCGGCACAGAATGATGATTATCAGCGCTATTACATAAAAAGCGGCCACCAGGAGGAATGCACCTAACTCTGAGATGAACTCAGCCAGAAGCATGCTCACCGCAAATGATATGAACAGTATGATCATGGTGCCGAAAATCAGCAGGATGGCCGCCAGGGCCACTCCCGCAAACAGCCGCGTCATTTTCTCGGCCGCGCTCAGCCGCGCGTCCTCCAGCAGCAGTCGCAGATACTGAACCACCACCCGGTATATTCCGCCGGAACTGTCTGAGTTGCTTGTAAACATGGATTGCATAATGGATTAACGGGGCCGTACAGGTTATTGGCCTGTGCGACCCCGGCGATATTCATTTTCCTTATTTTTTCTTTTTAACGGGCTGCTGAGTTTCAATTTCAGCGGCAATCATCTCCACGAGGTCATCCATGTCATCACTGGGCAGGATACCGCGCTTCTGGAGACAGGCGCGGATGCGGGCACGCAGCTCAGGTCCGCTGGTGGGAGTGAGAACTGCTGTTACGGCTGCACCAACAAGGGCGCCAACCAGGAATGTATAGAAACCTTTCATGGCCCTTTATTTTACTTCTTTGATTTCTTCAGCAATCTGGTCTGCCAGAGACTCCAGTTCACGCTCCTTGATACCGGGAACATGGCTGCGGATAAAGGACTTGATATTATCACGGGTTTCACTGCCCTTGGCAGGTGCAAAAAGAAGAGCTGCGGCTGCGCCAACAAGTGCGCCTCCGAGGGCGGCTACTACGATAGGAAGTGCTTTCATTATTTTTATGTTTTAGGGGTTTGTAATTCGGTTAGTTAGTATTTAAACAAAGTCATTGTTACAATAAACAACAACAGAGAGGGCACACTTGTTCACA
>CAZNBD010000048.1:0-15141 GCA_964571405.1 uncultured Bacteroides sp.
CAGCTCTTGAAACAGTTCTGGGAGGCGGCAGCCTTTCAGAAGATAAGCTCTATGAACTTGCTGAACTCAAGAGTCCGGAAGCTCATAATGCACTGATGGAGGGGGCTGCCCGGATTACAGCTCAGTTCTGCCCCCGTAAATTTGACTCCTGTTCTATTGTAAACGCACGTTCAGGGCATTGCTCGGAGAACTGTAAATGGTGTGCCCAGAGCGCCCATTTCAGGACCGGCTGTCAGAACTATGATATAGTGGACCGTGAAGAAGCACGCCGCATTGCCCGCCATAACGCCGGACAGGGAATCGGCCGTTTCTCTCTGGTGGCAAGTGGCAGATCCGTTAAAGGAAAGGCACTGAAGGAAATGGCTGAACTCCTCAGGATTATCAAGAATGAGGACGGAATTGAAACCTGTGCTTCCATGGGGCTTCTCACTCCCGAGGAAATGGCTGTCCTCAAGGAATCCGGAATTAAGCGTTATCACTGTAACCTGGAGACAGCGCCTTCATATTTCTCACACCTGTGCACCTCTCACACCATTGAAGACAAACTGGCCACAATCAAGGCTGCCAAGGAGCTCGGCCTGGCAGTGTGCTCCGGCGGTATTATCGGAATGGGTGAGAACCGCCGTCAACGCATGGAGTTGGCAGTTACACTGCGCCAGGTTGAACCCGTTTCAATTCCCATTAATATTCTGTCCCCGATTCCGGGCACCCCGCTTGAACACACAGAACCCATTTCTGATGAAGAAATACTGCTCACCATTGCCATGTTCCGTTTTGCTCACCCGCATGTGGAACTGCGTTTTGCCGGAGGCAGAGCTCGCCTGAGCAGGGAAACCCAGCTCAAAGCTCTGAAAATCGGAATCAACGGGGGGGTTGTTGGTGATCTTCTCACCACCATAGGTTCCTCTGTGGCTGATGATAAAAATCTGGTGGAAGAAGCAGGTTATTCTTTTTGAATGATGAAGGAGCCGCTCATTTCAAGAAAAATGCTTAAGCGCTACGGCGGTCTTGACAGTGCCAAAAACCGTCATCGTGAGGGAATTTTTGTGGCTGAGGGCACCAAATGTGTTCTTGATCTTTCTCGCGTTTATTCTCTTGAAAGTGCTTATGCCACAGTGGAATGGGCGAAGGAACATCCGGAGTTCCCGGCAACTATAGTGGAAAAGTCTGACCTGAAGGAACTTACGCGCCTTGTCACCATTCCGCCTGTTATTGCCTTTTTCCGTGTGCCCCAAGATGAGGAGCTTCCCAGCTGGAGACCGGGAGAATTTGTGATTGCGCTTGACCGTATTCAGGACCCCGGAAATCTGGGAACCATAATCAGAACTGCGGACTGGATGGGAGTCAACACAATTGTGGCATCAATTGACACTGTGGATGCCTTCAACCCCAAGACGGTCCAGGCCACCATGGGTGCACTGGCTTCTGTAAAGGTCTATTATACAGACCTGACCGAATGGCTCCGCGGGCTGCCTGACGGAATTCCTGTGTACGGTACTTTTCTTGAGGGAGAAAATATCTTTCTCACACCGGTAAGGGCTGAGGGAGTGGCTGTTATGGGTAATGAAGGTCAGGGTATAAGTGATGAGGTGGAGAAATTTATCAGTCAGAAAATCACCATCCCCTCCCCTCCCGGACATACTCCGTCAGCTGAAAGCCTCAATGTGGCCACCGCCACAGCCATGGTTCTTGCACGCAGGTCCCAGTGTATATTTTCATCCGCCCAAACACTTAAATAAATTATATGGCCAAGAAAGAAAAAACAGTCTGGTTCTGTACATCCTGTGGCGCCGATTCACCCAAGTGGGCCGGACGTTGTCCTGTCTGCGGAGAATGGAATACCATGGTGGAGGAACATGTTTCCACATCCAAGGCTTCCTTATCCACATCAGGGTCCCGCAGAAAAAGCAAACCTCAGACGGTCAATGACATCCAGGCCATGGAAGAGCCCCGGTACCGTATGCCCTCAGAAGAACTCAACAGAGTTCTCGGTGGAGGACTGGTGCGCGGATCTCTTGTTTTGATTGGCGGTGAGCCCGGTATAGGCAAATCCACCCTCCTGCTCCAGAACCTGCTCTCCATACGCACAAAAAAAGTTCTATATGTTTCCGGCGAGGAAAGTGCCACACAGCTCAAGCTCCGTGCGGACCGCATTGGCCGCGGGTCTGACAATGTTTATATTGTCTGTGAAACTTCCCTTGAAAATATCCAGAGTCACCTGGATGAAGTGCAGCCTGATATTCTGGTTGTTGACTCTATCCAGACCATTGCATCCGATGCCCTTGAGTCCGCTGCCGGTTCAGTGAGTCAGGTGCGGGAATGTGCCTCTGCCCTGCTCAAATACGCCAAGGAAAGTAATGTTCCGGTTATTCTTGTGGGCCATATTACCAAGGAGGGCTCCCTGGCAGGCCCCAAGGTTTTGGAGCATATTGTGGATACGGTCCTCCAGTTTGAGGGTGACAGCCAGTATATGTTCCGACTCCTGCGCGCTGTCAAAAACCGTTTTGGTTCAACCAATGAACTTGGTATATATGAAATGGTTCAACGCGGCTTACGGGAGGTAACAAATCCGTCGGAACTGCTTGTCTCAAACACGTCTGAAGAGCTTTCAGGCGTGGCCATCGGAGTTACTCTTGAAGGTATCCGCCCCTTCCTGATTGAGATTCAAGCTCTTGTAAGCACAGCTGCTTACGGCACACCCCAGCGCTCCGTCACCGGATTTGACGCCAAAAGAATGAACATGCTCCTTGCTGTGCTGGAAAAACGTGTGGGCTTCAAGCTTGGAGCCAAAGACGTCTTTCTCAATATTGCAGGCGGTCTGAGAGTTTCTGACCCCGCTCTTGACCTCGGTGTTGTGGCGGCCATTCTGTCCAGCAATGTTGATATGGCAATCCCACGCTCATGGGGAATGGCCGGGGAAATAGGTCTCTCCGGTGAAATCCGCCCTGTTACACGTATTGAGCAGAGAATTATGGAAGCGGAAAAACTGGGCCTGACACACATGCTCATTCCCCAGGGTAATCTCAAAGGTTTTGACACCTCAAAACTCAAGATAAAACTCCATGAATGTGCCCGCGTCTCTGACGCTTTCAGGGAATTGTTCGGATGATATATTTAAGAAAAGATAAAAGCCGGCCACGTTTAAACGAAGCCGGCTTTTTATGTTTATATGTCCTGTCAGTATTACTGAACGGGAACAATTGATGCGTTGGCGGGATGGTTTGTCTTTGCTTCCCAACCGAGGGCAGATGCTCCCAAGACAGCTGCATCCGCTTCCTTGAGCTCACTGAGGATGATGCGGGTCTTACCCTTGAAGATACTCATGATGTTCTTTTCAAAGGCATCTACCAGGGGCTTCATGAGCAGATCACCGCTCTTGGCCAGACCACCGAATATTACTATGGCCTCAGGAGAAGAGAATACCACCATATCGGCAAGTGCCTCACCCAAGATGGTTCCGGTGAATTCAAATACATCCTTTGCCAGCTTGTCACCGTTCATGGCAGCGTCATAAACGTCCTTGGAAGTAATGTTCTCAGGATCCATGTTACGCAGCAGGGAGGGTTCTGAACGGGCGTCAAGGAACTCACGGGCTGTGCGGGCAACACCGGTTGCGGAGCAGTAAGTTTCAAGACAGCCGGTACGGCCGCAGCCGCACAGACGTCCGTTGTTACGCTTCATAATCACGTGACCAAGCTCTCCGGCAAAACCATCGTGACCGTAAACAACCTGACCGTTGATAACAATACCGGAACCTACACCGGTGCCGAGGGTTATCATGATGAAATCCTTAAGACCGCGGGCAGCGCCATATGTCATTTCGCCCAGAGCGGCTGCGTTGGCATCATTGGTGACTGCTGTGGGAATACCGAACTTTTCTGTAAAGAGCTGAGCCAGGGGTATGGGACTGGGCCAGGGAAGATTTACGCCTTCCTCAATTGTGCCGGTATAGTAATTGGCATTGGGCGCGCCGATACCGATACCGTGAATCTTTCCGGTGGCATCTACACTCTCGATCATGCGGGTGGCTTCACGGTAAAGTTCATCAAGGTAATCCTCAAACTTGGCGTGTCTCTGAGTTTTGATGCTTGAGCTGGCAATCACTTTGCCGCGGGTGTCAACAAGGCCGAAAACCGTGTTGGTTCCGCCTATATCAATTCCGAGTACGTAAGGTTTCATGTTATTTAGATTTATAAGTATGTTTTCTCTTATTTATGGAGTAAATTGGATACAGTGTATCAGTTCAACAAAATTACGCAATCTTTTCCTTGTATCCAAAAAAATTTTTACTGCCATAATGGCAGACCGGCGCCGGGTTGTGGCATACAGGAAGCCCGGTAAACCTTTTTGGCACATGGTTTGTTATATTTGTGTCTGAAATCTGAAACAATTCGGGTTTCATAAACATAAACTGAAATTAATTAAACAAACTAACAAAATACATTTAACTATGGGAAAAATTATCGGTATAGACTTGGGAACCACAAACTCATGTGTTTCCGTACTTGAGGGCAACAGCCCTGTAGTAATACCTAACGCAGAAGGCGCCCGTACCACCCCTTCTGTTGTAGCATTTGTAGATGGTGGTGAACGTAAAGTGGGTGACCCCGCTAAACGTCAGGCCATTACAAACCCGAAACGTACCATTTACTCCATCAAGCGTTTCATGGGTGAAAACTATGATCAGGTGAAGAATGAAATTGAACGCGTACCTTACAAGGTTGTACGCGGCGATAACAACACTCCCCGCATTGATATTGACACCCGTGAATATACTCCGCAGGAAATTTCTGCCATGATTCTGCAGAAAATGAAACAGACCGCAGAGGAATACCTCGGCACAACTGTAGATGAGGCAGTTATTACCGTTCCTGCTTACTTTAATGATTCACAGCGTCAGGCAACCAAGGAAGCCGGCGAAATTGCAGGTCTTAAAGTCAGCCGTATTGTGAACGAGCCTACTGCTGCCGCACTGGCTTACGGTCTTGATAAAGCTGACAAGGATAAGAAGATTGCCGTGTTTGACCTCGGTGGCGGTACTTTTGATATCTCCATCCTGGAACTCGGTGACGGTGTGTTTGAAGTTAAGTCCACCAACGGTGATACCCACCTCGGCGGGGATGACTTTGACCATGTTATCATTGACTGGCTTGCTGATGAATTTCTCAAAGATGAGGGCGTAGACCTCCGTCAGGATGCAATGGCTCTCCAGCGTCTTAAAGAAGCTGCTGAAAAAGCCAAGATTGAACTGTCAAGCGCTCAGAAAGCTGAAATCAACCTGCCTTACATCACTGCCACTGCTTCAGGTCCTAAACACCTTGTAAAGGAACTGACCCGTGCCAAATTTGAGGCTCTCGCTGACAAGCTTATCCAGGCAACTATCAAGCCCTGTGAAGACGCTCTCCGCGATGCAGGTCTGAAACCTTCTGATATTGATGAGGTTATTCTGGTCGGTGGTTCAACACGTATTCCTGCCGTACAGGCAATCGTAGAAAAATTCTTCGGCAAGACTCCTTCCAAGGGTGTTAACCCTGACGAGGTTGTTGCGGTGGGCGCAGCCATTCAGGGCGGTGTCCTCTCCGGAGATGTGAAGGACGTCCTTCTTCTTGACGTTGTTCCTCTGAGCGTAGGTATTGAAACCCTCGGTGGCGTGATGACAACCCTTATCCCTGCCAACACCACAATTCCTACTACCAAGAGCGAAACCTTCTCAACTGCAGCTGATAACCAGCCCAGTGTAGAAATCAACGTCCTCCAGGGTGAACGTCCCCTTGCCAAGGATGATAAACTCCTCGGTAAGTTCCACCTTGACGGAATTGCTCCCGCACCCCGTGGTATTCCTCAGATTGAAGTAACCTTCATGATTGATGCCAACGGTATCCTGAACGTATCCGCCAAGGATAAGGCTACCGGCAAGGAACAGAGCATCCGTATCGAAGCTTCAAGCGGCCTGACCGAAGAAGAAATCAAGCGAATGAAAGATGAAGCTGCAGCCAACGCCGCAGCAGACGCCAAGGAAAAAGAGCGCATTGAGAAGATGAACCAGGCTGAGGCAATTATCCATCAGACTGAAAAACAGCTCTCAGAACTCGGTGATAAGATTCCTGCAGACAAGCGCGCTCCCATTGAAGCAGCTGTCAACAAACTGAAAGACGCCCACAAGGCCGGAGATATCTCAGCCATTGAAAGCGCCATCAAGGAAATTGAAAGCACATTCGGTGCCGCTCAGCAGGATATCCTCAACGCCCAGGCCCAGGCTCAGGCAGGTGCACAGACAGGCTCCGCCAACGCAGCCTCCGGCAACGGCGACGACCATGTAACAGACGTTGACTTCGAAGAAGTGAAATAACATACCCCCCTCATATAAGAGGAATATAAATATTAAGAGCGTGGAATCTCACCGGTTCCACGCTCTTTTTTTTGTATTTCACACCTTAAAAAACTCAGTTATAAAACAGTCCGCAGATTAAAGTTAGATACGAGGGTAAGAAACCATCATTACTCCACAGCAGCGGAAAACCGAATAATTCAGTGGCCGTCTTTCCAAGGTCAAAGCCGTACGATTCCAAGGAAGGTCTCACAAGTTCCGGATGACGGCATGGCTGATTGTCAAGCCTGGAACAAGTTCCGTCCGGACAATAGAGACAACTACCCGCATAGGCAAAGGCACGACCACCGTACTGCTTTTCCATATCCCTTAACTTAGCTTCAAGACGCATCCGTTCAGGGCGGATGAAACGGTCAAGCTCTGAAAAAGGAATATCACGGCCGGCCGGTGTAATCTTAGTAGCCACCAAAATAACACGGGAATACTTCTGCAACTCAGCCAGAGTATCATGAGAAAAAGGAGGACATGCCCACACCTTACCATAGTTCCTGCACTCACGGCAATATCTGATGAAACAATCTGAATTACAGAAACCCTCAATGTATTCCTCAGCGCCTATTTCAGTGATAAAATCCTCAGCCTTATATTTAAACATTTTTCCTCCGCAGACACTGATATTTTACAGCAATATTTCAGAAACGGATAGTATGGTCAATCGGGTCGCTCTTCACGTCCGGATTCTGGATCTCCCCGGCCACCTTAACCCCAGTTTCAAAAGCGTACTGCAAATCCTTGGGGAACTGCACCTCTCTCTGCCTGCGCTTTTCCGGCTCAGAAAAAGCACTTGATTCATACTTGGAGTAATCCAAGAACTGGTAAGTATCAAAGGCAGTCACCCTGTGAACCGGCATGAAATAAAACAGACTCAGCATACGCTCAACATGAGCGCATCTCCCCTCCACACTATAATTCTTAAAATCCTGTTCAGAAGAATTCATGGCGTACAGAAGAGTGAACGAAACCCTTTTAGGCGCAAGACTCATCGGAGGATTGGAATACTGAGCCACAGAAAAAAGCATGCGCTCAATCATACATTTAGTATACGCATTCAGATCCAGGTAATAAATCGGAGACGCAATGGCAACAGCATCTGCCTGACGAACCTCAGCCAGCAAATCATGAATACCATCAGGGATAGGACAAGTGCCAAAGAACTTACCACCCTTCAACTTGCAGGCAAAGCAACTCCGGCAACCGGTGAACTTAAGATCATAAAGATTCACCTTAACAACCTCAGTGTCAGGGAGCTCAGATTTAACACCCTCAACCCATTTATCAAGCAGCTTGTCACAGCTCCAGCCCTTACGCGGACTCCCATTGATAGCAATAATCTTCATAAAACAAAAAATTAAAAATCACCCAACAAAATTACAACATTTCCCCCAACCCCCAACGATTATTCATTAAAAATCTATCAAATGGTGGTTTCTGTGAGCATGTAACCGATGCCGCGTTGGTTGATGATGGTGATTCGGCTGTCTGAATTGAGGTACTGGCGGAGTTTGTGGATGAAGCCGTGGAGGGAGTTGCGGCTGTAAATGTCATCGCGCTGCCACAGGAGGATCATCAATGCTGAGGCTTCTACTGTGCGGCCTTTGTTTACGATGAGTTCTCTGAGCAGTCTTGCTTCTATGCTTGTGAGTTCTATGTTTCTGTGGGGATGGCTCAATGTCTGGGTGTCCATTTGCAGGATATAATCTCCGATGCGGAATCTGTTCTTTTCTGTGTCAAGGTTTCTGCGCAGATGTGCCTTGATGCGCACGATGAGTTC
The DNA here is from genome assembly GCA_964571405.1 of uncultured Bacteroides sp. Classification (GTDB taxonomy): domain Bacteria; phylum Bacteroidota; class Bacteroidia; order Bacteroidales; family Muribaculaceae; genus CAG-873. The sequence continues at coordinate 8,160 of CAZNBD010000048.1, forward strand.
CATCATTTTGAATGGTTTCTTGAGGTAATCGTTTGCTCCGAGTTCAAATCCGGTGACTATATCATCTATTTCTGATTTGGCTGTGAGGAATATCAACGGTATTTCTCTGTCAATTGTCCTTATTCTGCGGGCCATTTCAAAGCCGTCCATTTTGGGCATCATTACATCTGCTATAATGATGTCCGGTTTTGTCCTGGAATATTTCAGGATGCCGCTTTCTCCATCCTGGGCTGTTTGTACTTCAAACCCGTTTCTCTGTAATGTTTCAACTATTATCATGGAGAGGGTGTCATCATCCTCTACGAGTAATATTCTGTTTTTCATTCTTTTCCGAATTTGATTTTAAAGGTTGTTCCGTTTCCGGGCTCACTTGTCACTTCTATCTGCCAGCCGTGTTTTTCCACTATGGATTTGACGTAATACAAGCCTATTCCATATCCCCGCTGCTGTGGTCTGTTTCCGGACGGTACCCGGAAGAATTTTTCAAATATGACGGGCTGGTATTTTTCAGGGATGCCTATTCCGTTATCTGAGACGGTGATGTAATGGTTATTTGCTTTGATTTTTATGGTTACTTCTTCTGTGGAATATTTGATGCTGTTGTCTATCAGGTTAGAAAGTATATTGGACAGGTGCGTGGGATCTGCTGTCACTTTTGAGCCCTCTGGGCATTCCAATGTGATTGTGTATTCTTTATCAATTTTGATTTTATGATTTTCTATTATGCTTTCTATAAATTCTTTCAGTGGGATCTCTTCTTTATCCAAGGGGATATTTTTTCTGCGTTCCATGCTCATGGCCAATATGTTTTCTACCAGGCCGGACAGTTTGGAGAGTTGTTCAAGCGCTGCGCTGAGGTACTTGCGGGTGCGGGCTTGATTCCGTGGGTCAGGAAAATTTAATAGTGAATCATTGGCTGCGTAGGCTATGGCGATTGGGGTTTTCAATTCATGAGTCATGTTGTTGATAAAATCATCCTTTATTTCCTCTATGGTTCGTTGCGTGCTGATGACATGGAGCAGGTACCAGAAGGCAAGCGCCAAGATGAGTGCGATGGCTGCGTTGATTACAATGATGCCGCTCATTTCATTGAGCACATTCCGTGCGAGCGGGGATATGTAGGCTGTTGTTAAGAGCTGGCCTTCAACACGGTCTGTGATACACCACAGGCTGCCTGTCGGTTCATAATGGGTTCCTTCCTTTATGATTACCACTTCCGTGGGGAAGTAGCCTGAAAAATTGAGTTCGCGCCGGAAGGCTTCTGCAAGAAGTTCTGTGTCAGGAGTGCCCAAATCTCCATATGTATTGTATAAATAATTGTTTACCACTGAAATGAGCTGCCTGTCCATCCGTTTGTATCCTTGTGAATACCGGAGGCGGCGTAAATCTTCCGGAGTTTTGGCCGCTCCGATATCGGATCTCTGCAATCCGAGCCACAATTCTATTACTCCGTTTTCATCTGCATACCCGGCTGTATTTACTCTGTCTATCAATTCTATCAGATCTGCGCGTCTGAGGCACTGCTCCACATCATCAATGTAACGTTCCTTTATGGAATTGTACAGGGCGTTCATAAATGCTACGTCCGCAATAAACAGACTTATCAATACGGTTATTATGGTGACGGTTATGGTTTTGAAGTGTTTCATGAAGACAAAGTTAAGAAAATAGGTTCAGAGATGGAATGGTGCTGTTTAAGTTTAAGACTAAATAAGGGAGTATAAGTATTCATTAAGACTGCACTGATTAATTTTGCGGCCATGAAAGCAATATTTATACCCCTGATGATGATTGCCTGCAATGTATACGCGCAGGTGAATGAGCCGGATTCCTTGCCGGCGATGGAACTGAATGAAGTAACTGTTGTTTCCACAAACCAACGGGCTGATTCTCAGATGACTGTTTACATTCCTGACAGTCATCAGCGTTTGGCTGCTTCTGGTGGTGTCTCTCTGCTTGCATTGATGAATATTCCCCAGCTGGATGTAAATCCTATGTCTGAAACTGTCAAGACTGCGGATAACAGGAGTGTGGATGTCTTTATCAATTTTCATCCTGCTTCACAGGAGGATATAGCTGGCCTGAATCCGATGAATGTGAAAAGAGTGGAATACATGGATTTTCCTACTGATCCACGTTTTATGCGTTCACAGCATGTGGTTAATTTTATAACACGGGAGCTGGTTTTTGGCGGATATACAAAAGTTTCAGCCCGTCAGAGTGTAATTGTGAACATCGGGGATGCATCGGTTTACAGTAAGTTCAGGTATAAATCCATGATGTACGATGTAATGGTGAACGGTGAATGGGAAAACAACTCGGAGACTGGGAGCAAGGCAAATGATATTTATCAATTTCCCGGTTTGACAATAGAACGGGCATCTGATGTTTTCTCCGGAAAAGAGCGTCACAATAATGTTTTTGCAGGAGTGCGGGCTTCCTGGGAAAAATCTGAAAACTTTTCCTTCCGGAATCTTCTTACAATAACAAGCAACCGTACTCCTGTCAGTAATACCACGGGGAAGGTAGAGCTTCTGCCTGGAGGACAAGCGGAAAATTTTCTTCAGGACAATAAGGTGAGAAATTCTCACCTTGAGCTGGGAAGTGAATTATATTCAGCTTTAAGCTGCGGTTGGTCACTGAACGGAAATATTGATGCTGAATATAATGATAATAATATCGGAAGCAGTTACTCCGCCGGTCAGACTGACATAACAAACAATGCGCAGGAAAACAGTTGGTTTCTGCACGGGAATTTTCAGATTAACAAAGCTCTCAATGAGAAAATGACTCTATTCTCCAATATCATCAGTGGCGGAGGTATTACCAAAATAAAATATTCCGGATATGAGGATGTTACCAACACCTTCCGTCCGTTTTTTGGAGGTGTATCCGTTGGAATGGGTCTGAATGTTAATAAGTTTTCCGGGAGTGTGGACGCAGGATTTGCATATGAGTCAAGCACAATAAATAAGGAAACGGTGCATGACTGCTATCCTTTTACCCATATAAATCTCCAATACTCACCGGATCAGAGAAATACTTCAGGGATCTGGTTCCAGTACGCGGCTTTTTCTCCTGAAGCATCCATGAAAAATCCTAATACGATACAGCAGAATGAAGTACTGTTTATTTCCGGAAATCCGGATTTACATTGTTCCAAACACATAACCGCCAGCGTAAGTCATACATATCTCCCGTGTAATACATGGCAGCTGACAGCGTACGTGACAATGTTCAGAATTATGGGGCGGCAGGTTCCCGTCTATATGCCTGAAGGTCCTGGAGGAATGATGTTGAAGAAGTATTACAATGACGGGAATTACAACCATGGTCAAGTAGGGGCGCGAATCTCAGGAAAATTCCTCAAAGGGAGTCTCAATGCTTCCTTATCGCCACGGCTCCTGCTCTATCATACCACTGGAACTAATCGTGTTTCACGGTACCCTTTCTGCATGGGGGCGAATGTAGATTATTACACCGGTTCATTTTTCTTCAATATTTACTGGAGTTCAGCCTTCAGCTATGTGGACGGAGAAACATGTTATCTGAGAAAGTTGCCAAGCGAATACTCACTCACGGCCGGCTGGGCAGACAAAGGCTGGAACATCAAAGTATCAGTTACCAATATATTCCGGTCTTCATGGAGAACAAGTCGGGATGTACTCCGGTCAGAGTATTTTGACAGTAAAGTTGTACAGTTCGGGGCGGACTACCACCGCAGATTGTCCACCTCAATATCCTATACATTTAATTATGGGCGCAAGGTAAATGCAGCGGATGAACTGATAAACACCAACTCCGGGAGCTCATCCATTCTGAGGTGAAAAGATAGATTGCAGGAAATCATCACAGAACAAAGTGGGTGTGAATTCAATAATCTGATAGTCAGCAATGGCGTTGATAAAAAATGGATCCCGGGAGATGATGGCGTTAACAGCATTGAGGTCAGAAGCTTTGATCATAATCACACCACCGATGCGGGGATTCCGCGGACCGGACGTGATGAGATCACCGGCTGCATAATGCTCCGCAAGAAAGTCACGATGAGCCTGAAGAAAACGGTCAACCTCCTGCAGAGGCTTTTTATATGTCAGAATAGCTATAAACATAATAGTCAGTATATTAATTCAAAATTTAAAACCCGGATACCGGCGGAGACACACTCCGATAAAAACCGTATCCATTTCAGACCACAAAGGTAAACAAATTCTGCATGTCAAACACCTCAGACAATAAAAAATTACAATAGAGAACTGCAGACAGCACTGAAGAAGCTCCGCGGGCACCAATCAAACTCGCCCATTTAAAACCCTGCAAATCTGCACAATAGAAAACCAAGGGGCCTGAACGACAAAAAAAGTATTAAAAAATAGCACAAAAAATTTGCAAGACTCAGAAATAACCACTAATTTTGCAACGCAAAAGCAGGAAACCCTGTGCCCACGGTGCCATAGCTCAGTTGGTAGAGCAAAGGACTGAAAATCCTTGTGTCCCCGGTTCGATTCCTGGTGGCACCACAGAAATAAATCTCTAACTTATTAAATCTCAATAAGTTAGAGATTTTTCTTTTGTCTTCACTCACAAATTTGGTCACGTTTTGGTCACACTTTGTTTGGTGGTAGGTGGTGGTGTATGGGGGTGTTAGCAATAGTTTCGTAAAGTTTCGCACTTGTTAACGTCTTGACCTCCCTCAGATTCTACGGTTTCTATCACTTCAATCCCTTCCTCAAATCATGAGTTGGACACATTTGGTCACACTTTGGTGTATAAAAAAAGAACCCACACCTGTTCAGTATGAGTTCTTGACTTAGTTCTCCATGATTTGTTTTCAGAACATTCCATCAGCACTTAGTTTGAATAGTTCCTCTGCCTTCTCATCCAACGAGAGTTTGACGTAATCAAGAAATGTTCTTTCATCCTTATGTCCGGATACTGACATCATTTGAGGAACCGTGTATTTCTTGGACAGATACATGTTTGTTATCGCACTTCTTCGGGCTGTATGGGTACATATCATCTGCCATCTTGGTTTTATCACTTTACCCTGACTATCTCTCTCGAAGGTCTTTTCACCTCGTTTTTCTGCTTCCCTCTCCTGAAGGGTCAACAATGTTCTTTCCTTTACGGCAAGACTGGGAACTGTCTTGGATAGTTTACGACCAATCTCCTTGATAGTTCTGTTCATGTTTTGGTCCGCGACATTGGGGACATTATAATTATACTTTTTCAAAAGGATTTCCAACCGTTCATCCATGATTGGGATAACAATGAGATTGTCAGTCTTTTCCTGTTCCATTCTGATTACCCTCACCCCTCTGGATGTGGTACCGATACAGTTTTCTGTGATAAAGAAATCTGAATATCGTTGAGCTGTATAACAACCTATGAGAAATACATCTCTGACTATTTCTTCAAAACCATCCAGTTTCATGTCGTACATAGCGGTGAGTTCATCTTTGGTCAGATAAATCTTCTTGGTCTTATCACTCTCTTTGATATTAAGACTTTTGATTAGTTCTTTCGCAACAGTATTTCTATGAAGTCCTCTCTTTTCAGAATCACTGATGAGTTGTTTGAAGTTCTTGAGATACTTACTCCTTGATTTCTTCATGTATCCACATTGTTCCAAATAGGAGATGAATCGGTTTACGAGTTTCTGGTCGATTTCATCCCAAGTGAACGGGTTCTGATTATAGAAATTCAGGAATATCCGTTTGAACTGTTTCCATGCTTTGATAGTCTGGACTCCGAATTGTTCTCCTTTCCCATTCCGTTCTTCTCCAGTTTCCATACCGTTTACATAGTTCTCAAGATAGGTCTTGACAGACTTACGTTTTATGTCTTCAATCTTACGACCCGTTTCCTGTTGTTTGATTAGTTTCTCTCGTTGTTCCAGAAGGACTACATTCCTAATCAACATGTCAATGTTCTCCATGTTGTCCTCACCCTTACGTTTGAGTTCCTTTATTCCAAATTCAATATCTACTATGAGTTTGGAATAACCCAGTCTGTCAAGGAAATTCTGACGTTTCCTCTCTCCATCCTTGACCTCATTCCATCTAACCACATCAACCATCAGTTGAAGGTTGATCCATTCACTCTTACCCCCAATTCTCAGTCGGGTGTAAAGAGGGGTCTTCCCCTCTTTCTTACTTGTTCTAATCTGTACTGTTATCATATTATTTAAGACACTCGTTTAAGTTTAGGGTTATTTACTTCAGCCATAAGAACATCATTCATTGAATAGATTTTGGTCTTTCCCCCAATAGATAAAGGAGAAATAACACCATCCTTTTCCAAATTCCTGAGTGAGTTCTTACAACGACCCCATCTCTCACATAATTTATCACTGTTGATAGTTGAATTCTGGTAACTTTTAAGTTTGTCATAGTCTTCAATTACCTCATTGACCTTTTTGTCTACAATAGTGTCAATGTACGATTTAAGGGTTTCTCCAAAAACTCCTAAATAGTTTAAGTCATACGGATTGTTTAAATTTTGATTCATCTTAAAATAGACACCGTTAGTGGTGTTTCAAGTAAAAAATAACAAAGGGGTTGTGTATTTTTGGACGTTGGTTTGTTTTTAGCAATTGTTAGCTGTTTTCTTTGGATTTAGTATATAATATAGGAACATCAAGGGTAGTGATAGAATTAGACATGTTTTCATTAGACATGTTATAATGTCTATGATGAAGCGGATAATTGAGTACAGGATATAGAATTGTATTGGCATGTTATGATAAGAATTTGTCGCGGAGTTTTCGTAATGTGTTTATCGATGTGCCGGTGATGGCTCTGATGTCTTTAAGCGTATTCCCTTTCTCAAGGAGGTAGAGCTCTTTGTAATAGTCTTTCTTATATTGAAGGTCAGCCTTACGAAACCCCTCCTTACGGCCAACTATTCCACCGGCTTCACGATAGTTCTCATATCCTGCTTTCATTCTACTTCTTATGAGAGACCTCTCCATGGCATTGAA
>CAZNBD010000049.1:0-14509 GCA_964571405.1 uncultured Bacteroides sp.
GGATACAGGATGGTGGAGGTGAGCGGGGTACGGGGAGACATGCCAAAGGCATGGCCGGACACTGGGGGGCGCCCGGCGGGCTGGGGCGGCGGGGGGGGGGTGAACTTTTGGGGTGGTGGGGTGTTTTGATTGTGTGAGTACTTCTAATTCATCCGTTTGTGCCGGACAACATTATAAAGAGCTTATGAGCAAGGTTGTCAAGGTTTTACTTCCGCTCGCAGTGTCGGTTGGGCTTGTGGTATGGCTTTTCCATAAGGTTAATATTGACCAGATTGAGCAGATTATCAGCCGTGGTGTGGCCTGGCAGTATATTTTTATTATGATGGCTCTTACTGTGCTGAGTCATATTATCCGCGGTGTGCGGTGGGGTATGCAGCTGCGTGCTGCGGGTGTTCCGCGCATGACGTGGCTTGATGAGAGTGTTTCTATCTTTGGTGCCTATGCCCTGAATCTTGTTTTTCCGTTTATCGGCGAGGCATGGAGATGTGTTTATGTTTCCCGGAGCGAGCATGTCAAGCTGGCAACAATTGTGGGAACGGACTTGGGCGACCGCGGGTCTGACTTTGTGATGATTGTTCTTCTGCTGATTCTGACGCTGTTTGTGGCGCGTCCTGAAATGATGCAGTTTATGGATAAATATTCTCTCGGGCGGAGCATTGAGGGTTTCTCCTCCTCACCCTGGACGTGGATTATCACTGCTGCAGTTATTGCCGTGGCAGCAGTTTTATACAAGGTTTTCCGCAATACGGCATTTGTGCAGGGCATAAACCGGAGCGTTGAGCGAATGTGGCAGGGCTTCAGCGTCCTGTTCCATATGAAAGGAATAGGCCTATACATAGTGCTGACATTCGGAATCTGGATATGTTATTATCTCCAGGCATATGTATGCTTCTTTGCATTCCCGTTCACCCGGGAACTTGTGACGGCTACGGGAGCGCACTGGGGAATCCTGATGGGTCTGGTGGTATTTGTGTTCGGATCCGTCAGCATGGGAGTACCGTCCAACGGTGGCCTGGGACCGTGGAATATAGCGGTAATGTTTGCGCTCACCCTGTTCGGGCTGAGCGAGGCTGACGGGGCAGCCTATTCAATAGTTGTATGGAGCTTCCAGACAATGGTGCTGATAGCGTCCGGAATATTCAGTGCCTTTTACATCATGTGGCGTCGGCGCCATGTGAGCGTCCCTGCCTGAGGATTTCCTCAGCACGCTCCAGGTCACGGAGAGAATCAATATCAATGCTCCTGTCAGCAGGCATTACATAAGGCATACGCCGCTCAAACGCACCTAATTCCTTGTTCCTCAAACTCTCAGGGCGGATAACATAAACCGCTCCATTATATTTATATACCAGGGGTGCATCCTGGCGCCTGGTGAGCAAGCCGTTACCCTTGCAGACATGCAGGTTTCCGGCCTTATCCGTCTCAAACAGATTATAATACGGATTATCATCACTGACACAGACACTTACCACCATGTCAGTTCCGGGTGATGTGGAATAAATATCAGCGGCAGTCAGAATATCCTGAGCGGTACGCAGAGGGGATGTGGGCTGGAGAAGTATCACAACATCATATTCTATTCCATGAGCGTCAGCCATATACATGGCATGCAGCATGACGGCGCGACTGGAGGCGGTATCAGTGGCCAGCTCTGCAGGCCTGAGCCATGGAACATTTACGCCCGCATTAATGGCCTCAAGGGCAATTTTCTCACTGTCAGTGCTAAGCATTATGGTACCGCCCAAGGTTAGAGCAGCCTGACGAGCCGCCTCTATACTCCAGGCAATCAAAGGCTTGCCTCCAAGCATGCGAATGTTTTTATCCGGAAGGCCCTTGCTCCCCCCGCGGGCGGGAATTATATAGAGAGGTTTCATAAGTCGTGGAATTTCTTGGGATGAGATGGAGCGTTGAGGAAGTTCACAATACCCTCCGCAATAATTTCAGGGGCGTTACCGCAGTCGTAAGGATTCGAGATGTGGGCGCAGAAGTTCCTGAACTGCGGAGACAGAGCCTTGAGGATGGCTGCGCGGATTGATTCTCTATCTGTATCACAGTGGATTACACTCTCAGCGGCCAGGCGTCCGCGCTGACGTATACCAATATCAACTGTGGGAATGCCTGCGGATGGGACTTCAACAATACCGCTTGAAGAGTTACCGATTACCGCCGCGGCATACCCGAGCGCACTCAGGTATCTGCGGGCTCCAAGACTGGGAACGTAAGCCACACGCCCGGGATTATTCTCAGCATAATTCTGCAAGAGAGGGATGATGCCGGTTCCTCCGCTGTCATTATTTGGAGCTGTTATAATCAGTTTCAAATCAGGGAAATAATCCAGGGCGGCGAGCAATTCACCTGTGAGATGGCTGTGGTCTGCGCCCTGTTCCAGAGTTGCGGGATGATAAGTTACAATGGCAAAGGGGGAGTCAGACAGCTTGAGCCCGGTAAAATTTTCCAGATCACTTAAAGGCAAAGGATTGAGAGACTTGATGTTGACCACGCCCAATGCGCCGGAGCAAATGACATTCCGAGGTTCTTCACCCATCTGGATAACACGGCTGCGGTAAGGCTCAGTGGCGGTGAAGTGCAGAACAGAGAGTTTGGTGATGGCATGGCGGTACGAATCATCCAGGGCACCCTCAGAAATCTCACCACCGGCAATGTGAATTACGGGAATACCCATGGTTACAGCAGCTTCCGCAGCGGCCAGCATCTCATACCTGTCTCCCAAAGCGACAAGTGCGGAAGGCCTGAGCTCATCAAAAGCGCGGGCAAAACCGGCCAGGGCATCCGCCATTGCCAGGGCGCGCCCGGCAGGAGTATCAGGATGGTCATGCGGGGGAATTCTGTAATCAATATGGAAACCGTCCTTTTCAATCTCCGAGGCAGTGGCACCGAAACGGGCGTCAAGGTGCATGTTTGCCGCCACTATATATAAAGGAATGGCACGCCGGCGCAACTGCTCCGCCACGGGCCTGAGCAGTCCCCAGTCCGCGCGGGTTGTTGTGGCAATACAAACAGACTTATTCATCAGAACAGAGTCAGCTGGGCCTCGTTATCAGGCACGCGTGGTTTCCTGGGGGGCTCAGTGTAACCGAATTCAGTTTTTTCAGCATGAATATTCCCGGTGCCTGGAGCGGGCTGACCGACAAACCAGTCAGGACACTGGAAATCATCTTCCAGGGGCTCCACATCCCCGTATTCCTCAGCGGGCTCCTCCGCCAGTGCAAAGAGCCCAGCGGGGCGGCGCGCCTCCTCCTTTTTCTTCAGTTCAGCCTGAGCGCGCGCGAGTTCTTCCTTGAGCTTGCGGACATTTGTCTTGAGCTGAGCAATTTTTTCATCCCTCTTGCGGATGACATCCTCCACCTTCTGCATCTGCTCCTGGAGCTCATACACATTATCCATCACCTTCTGCGACTCAGCAATTTCAGCCGACAACTTTTCACGTTCCTCAGCAAAACGTGCGGCATTGCTTTCCAACTCCGCCTTCAGGGCACTCAGAGCCTCATCCTTCTGAGCAAGTTCAGCACGGAGGCCCTCAGCAATTGCGGGGTCTTCAACGGGCGCCCCGGCGCGGAGGCGTTCCACTTCCTGCCTGAGGTCCTCAATTATACCGGGCTGGACATCAGCCAGTTTGAGTTTGTTGAGCAGACTCTGGTTCTCAAGCTGAAACTGCTCACGCTCCGCTTCCACGCGGCTGAGCTGACTTTCCAGGTCAGAAACGCGGTCAGAGAGGGCGCGACGTCGGCGGTCCGCACTGAGCTGCTGCTCACGCAGTTTGTTCTTCTGCTGCTCCATGCTCTCCAGCTGCTGGCGGTACTGCTCAGAGCGGTCACGGACGGCATCATTGGCTTCACGCATTTTTTCCTCCGCTTTCTTGGCAGCCAGAGAATTAAGGTCCTCCAGATACTTCCTGATTGAGCCGTCAAGGCGAGACATCAGTTCAGCCCGCTGGGCGGCGGGGTCAATGCTTGAGCTGACAAAAGAGGGCAAGGCGCTGTTGAAAACCTCCAGGACGCCGTCAAGAATAGCCTCGCGCATGCTTGAATCAATTTCAACTTCCACCGGAGCGGGATCATGAACCAGAGCTGGCTGCTCACGGTCAGGGTCATCCGCAGTGAGGGAATCAAGCTCAGCCTCAGCGGACTGCTCCTCATAATCATTGCCACCGAGAGCAAAGTATTTGCGTATATTTTCAATAATCTTCATGTTAATGCTTCCGTATTGGTATTCCGGTCTGAGGGCTTACGAATGATTGCTTTGCCCTGGCGCCCGTTGATGGATACTGATATAGGCTCTGAAAATCTGACAATCTTGACCTTCCCGTCATCATAATCAACAGGGCGGGAATTGAGGAATGCGCTGTCATAATATGAACCGGGCATTCCGGGGTCCACGGTGAGGTAACCTGTTCCCATGCTGGTGAGATTCTGGAAGAAATGCGTTCCCTGGCTGGGCTCTATCCTGTAATTTCCGATAGAAGCCTCCACAATAACCCTGGCACCGGAAATATCAGACCAGCGCACCGGTATTCCGAGCGCGGAATCCGAGCTGCCCCAGCGTCCGGGGCCGATGAGGATGTACGGTTCCCCTTTTTCACTGAGCTGACTGTTAATCCGGCGGATGGTCTGAGCAGTTGCAGGATTGTCGGCGCGGTCAAAAGTATCCGGATTGACGTAAACAATGGTGTGGATGTCATCTATCATACCGTGGCCCAGGGCTTTGTCACTCTTTACAATGAGCTCCTCATCATTGACCTCATCAATATTGTCCGCAATCTGTGAGCGGCGGTCAATGATGGGACGTATCTGGAGCCAGTACAGATTACCTAAGCCCTCGCCGGGACGGGGACGCTGATTTATATTGCCGGCAAATTCAATTTCCACGGGGCGCTGCATGGCCGTCTGGCCCTGGTGAAGCATGAACTCAATGGCCGGAGCCAGGGGCAGGGCCTTGTCGCGCAGGATGTTGGAGAAAGTGACCACACGCCGCAGCTTACCCTCCTCATAGTCCTTGAGCATGCCGTTCTCAAAGTCATAACTTGACACCATCAGACGCAGGGCACCGGTGCCGGCAAAATCCTGAATATTTTTCTTGATGAGCTCACTGTCCTCATCCACTTCAACCTTGAAGTCAGAGGCACATGCGGGCATGGTGTACAGAGTGCGCTGGGTATCACGCAGTGCCAGTTCCAGGGTGGAGGTCTGCAGGGCATGCTCCGGATGCGCCGGGCTGAAACGCAGCCCACCGCCTCCGTCTACAATGAATTTACCGAGGCCGACAGCTATCTCGGCCACACCTTCCTCAGCACGCTCATCCCCCAGGGGATAATAATTCAAAGAGCGGCCCACGCCGGAGAAGGACGGGAAGTAATAATCACCGTGGACCTCACCGACAACCTCCTGGATGATCACAGCCATTTTTTCCTGGTCTATGACATTACTGGTGGCAGACATATAAACCTTTGATTCATGGAAGAATACGGAGGCGTAAACGCCCTTGACCGCATTCTCCAGCCAGCGGAGCCGCTGCTGAAAATCACTGCAGCACGGAACCATATATGTTGAATATACACCTGCAAACGGTTGATAATGAGAATCCTCCAACAGGCTTGAGCTGCGCACGGCAAAAGGCTTGTCAACCACCTCAAAGAGGGCCAGGAAGTCCTCACGGAGGCGTTCAGGGAGCTCGGCCTCCAGGAAACGGTGGAGGATCTCCTTGTCACTCACATCGCTCAGGGCCATGGGATACAGGCCGTTTGAGCTCATGAACTCATCAAATATATCAGTGCAGAGAACCACAGTGCGGGGTATGGAGATGGTCAGGCCATAGAAATTATCGCATATGGGGTTCTTCTTGATAATGGAATCAATGAAAGCAAGGCCGCGCCCTTTGCCGCCGAGACTCCCCTGCCCTATTCTGGCAAAATTGGAGTAATGGTCAAAACGGTCTTTCTCAAATACTGCCACCACACCGCGGTTCTTCATCTTGCGGTACTTGACAATGAGGTCAAAGAACAACTGCTTGACGGCCGGAGCCTCAGATATGTTATTGAATTTGTGGCGCTTGATTACGTCAGCAATGGGGAAGAGCGCACGGCTGTAAAGCCAGCGTGAAATGTCATCATGGGCGGCGTGGGACAGCAGGGCGTCTGCCGGAATGTCAAAGATGCGCTGCTGGAGGTCCTTGAGATTGCGGATGGTCATTATGGGTTTCCCTGTGGAGGGGTCCTTGACCTCAAAATCTCCGAAACCGAAGTTTGCCATGATGGCCTCCCCGAGGTCCACGGACAGCTTCTTTGAATTCTTGTCAATGAAAACGCCGTTGAATTCAGGGACCTTGGCAGCATTCTCGCTCTCGGAACTCTCTATTATAATGGGGAGATAGGGGTCGCGGCTTCGGAGCCAGCGTGCCAGTTCAATACCGGCCTGTGAATCCTTCTTGCCGTCACGGCAGAAGGAGACGTCACTGATAACGCCCAGCATCTTGTGACCGTACTTTTCAAAGAGCTCCACTGCCTCCTCGTAATTGCGTGCAAGCATCACTTTGGGACGCCCGCGCATGCGCAGCATCTGTTCGTGCTGGTTGAGCGCCTCTGTGCTGAAGAGGCGGCTCTGGGTGAGAAGGAACTTGTAAATATGTGGCAGGATGGAACTATAAAACCGGACGGAATCCTCCACCAGCATAATCATCTGGACTCCGACGTCCGTTATATCATCCGCATTGAGGCGGTCCTCAAGGAGTTTGATGATGGCAAGGAGCAGGTCCATGTTTCCGAGCCAGCTGAAGACAAAGTCCACACTGTCATGGTTCTGGGTCTTGAGGCGGCGAGATACCTCCTTGCTGAATGGAGTGAGCACCACAATTGGCACGGCCGGATTGATAGCCTTCAGCACAGCCGCGCCGCTGAAAGTATCTGAAATGTCACTTCCGGGCATGGCAATGATCAGATCAATGGAGCGTGAGCGGAGAACCTCGGCGGCCTCCTCCATTGTTGAAACACGGAGAACTCGGGGAGGAGAACTGAGATTGAGAGCAACATACTCATTATAGAGCTGCTCTTCCACACGCCCGTCCTCTTCCATCATAAACGCATCGTAACGGCTCGCTATGAGCAGCACATTGATAATACGGTGCTGCATAAGCGATTGAAACGATGTATCCTTGAGCATCATACGGCTCAGCGCTTCCTCATTCATCTTCTCACTAATTACCCCACAAAGGTAAACATAAAATCCGAGACGACAGCCACAAGGGGCTTAACGAATGTTAAAAATTTTTTAATAAAATTTCTATGATTTTTGAAATTTTGTTACTATCTTTGCAAAACATACAGACAACCAATACGTTGTACTATAAAAAAGAATTAAAAACAAACACATATGGCACGACCGATAGCAGAAACCCCCGTTCTTTATGGTGCTGACGCAGTGCGGTTTGAAACGATTATTCAAAGCACTAAGCCCTACTCCAAGGAGAAAAAAGAACAACTCCTCAAAACGTATGAGGATTTCAAACGTAAAGTAAAGATTCATATATAAAAATGATACAGTTGGTTCGTCTGACAGACGAATATTCACTCACATCCTTTGACTGCGGAGATGAAGATCTGAACGATTTTCTATTGAATGATGCAAAAGAATTCCAAAGGAAACAAATAGCATATACTTATATTCTTGAAGATGAAGGAAGAATCCTGGCCTATTTCAGTCTGTTAAACGATAAGATTTCACGGCAGGACTCATCCAATTCAATGTGGAAACGAATTAAAAAAGAATTTCCGATAGAGAAACAGTTCAGCAGCTATCCGGCAGTAAAAATTGGCCGATTTGCAGTTGATAAATCAGAGCATGCCAAAGGATTGGGCTCAGAGTTGATGACTTCCCTGAAATTCCTTCTGCAAGAAAAACATATTGTTTCAGCATTCAGATTCATCACTGTTGATGCATATGTAAATGCCATTTCATTTTACGAAAAGAACGATTTTAGATTGTTGATGCCGAACGATCCCAACGAATATACAAAAACTATGTTTTTTGATATGTTCTCACTTTCGTGAACGATTGATATAACTGAAACAAAACAGATTAAGCGGATCTGAGGGGCTGGGTGGGGAAGATTTAAGGATTTTTAAGTTTTAGGATAGCGGATTTTAATTAATTTTGCCGCAGAAATACGCGCGCAGGAAGAAACCTGCCCCGTTATGTTGACCTGAAAAACAATTAACCAATTACTAATCAATACTAAACAAAACAATGAAGAAATTTTACGCATTCTTCCTGGTTGCCATGATGTGCATGGCGATTGGTGTGAACGCACAGACTACCGATTGGTATATCTCCGGAGCTTTCCAGGGGTGGTCACACGGCAATGCCAACTATAAGTTCACAGAGACTTCATCCGGAGTTTTCAAGATTGATCTTGCAAATACACCGGCCCATGAAATTTATGGCGAGTTCCTGATTGTTCAGAAGAAGTCTACCGCCTCAGATCCTGACTGGAGTACTAAGATAGGCACAAACGGCCAAAAAGTTGTTGCCGATACTCCTTACAAATATGTTAAAGGCGCCAATAACTTTAATATGGACGGAAGTGTTACCAACGCTGTTATTACGCTGGACACAAACACGGGATATATTACAGTAGCCGGTGAAGCTCAGGTAAATGACTACGATACCGTTTATCTGGTTGGTGACATCAATGGCAGCGGATGGAATGAAAACTTAACTACCTATCCTCTCCACCTTGCAGAAGGCAGTGAGACGGTGTTTACCGGTAACATTGACTTCACAACTGCTAATTCTTACTTCAAGATGAAAGCCGGCGTTAATGTTTATGGCACAGGCGGTGGCGACGTTACAGTTGCTCTTGATACTGACTACACTGCATCAATGAGCGGTAGCGCATACAAAATTGGCCCCGGAAGCTATACCGTTACATTCACTCTTGAAAAGAATGCTGATACTGGCGTTCTGAAAGTTACCGGTCAGGCTGAAGAGAACGAATATGATGTAGTTTACCTGGTGGGTGACTTCGGCAGCGGCTGGAGCCTTGAAAACACAGACTACCCCCTTACTTTGGCTGAGGGAAGTGAAACAACTTGGACCGCTGAATACACTCTTGCCAACACAACATACTTCAAGATGCTTGCCGGCCACAATGTATATGGCACAGGCTCAGGCAACGTTGATGTTGAGATGGGTACCAAATATACTGCATCTCAGAGCGGTGAGGCTTTCAAACTTACCCCCGGTAAATACGTATTTACTTTTGAGCTTCCTTACAACGGCGCAACCGGAGACCTGACAGTTACTGCCGGTGTGGTTGAAACAGACCTTGAATTTGGTGTTGTAGGTTCTATGAACGATTGGGATTTTGAGAATCCCCTGACCATGACCAAGGAAAACAACGTGTACACTTATACATTTGAATCTCTTCCTGCAGGTGCTTCTTTCAAGATTGGTATTGTAGGTGAAGATGGAGCTTCTGCATTCGGTGCTGAAAACAATGCTGTAGGTGGCGGCGACGTTGATGTAATTCTCAACAAGGCCATGAATGCATGGAAGTCTTCTTCTAACAACTGGGTAATCGCTGAG
Source organism: uncultured Bacteroides sp. (assembly GCA_964571405.1). Classification (GTDB taxonomy): domain Bacteria; phylum Bacteroidota; class Bacteroidia; order Bacteroidales; family Muribaculaceae; genus CAG-873. Next base: position 9,597 of record CAZNBD010000049.1, read on the forward strand.
GCTCTGACCGATGTTACTATTACCTTTACATACGCTTCTTCAAATGTAGGTACTGTAACAGTATCAGGTACTGTTAAGGAAGAAGCACTTTATGTTTACTACTTCCAGAACAGCGATAACTGGGAAGAAGTATCTGCATATGCATGGAACAATCCGGGAGATGATGTTGACTACTTAGGTGCTTGGCCCGGCACACCCGCAGTCAAGCTGAGCGATGAACTCTACGTTATTACTTCTACAAAAAAGCTTGTCAACCTTATTTTCAACAATAACAATAACGGTTCTCAGACCCCTGACATGACTCCTGTAAACAATGGTTGCTACGATCCTACAGGTGCAAAGGTAGAAACACCTGCTAATCCTCTTGCTGCTCTGGCAGTTCCCACTGTTGAAGGTGATGTTGAACTGAATTATCTTACTATTTCCGGTAAGGTTTCTGATGAAGTTGAAAACTTCACAGTAACATTCAACTTCCCCATTGAGGGCATGGTAATTGAGTATCAGGTAGTTCCCGATGCAGTTGCTGCTCTGGAAGAAGCTCCTGCCCGCGCAGCTGAGGGTTGGGAAACAGCCACAGCTGCAGATCCCTCTGTAACTATCGCCCTCGGTTCAGGAAAACTGACTGCCAAGGCTGTTCTGGCTGAAGGTGTTGAATCAGAACCTGTCACTTACACTTACGAAGTTACAAATAATACAACCGGCGTAAGCAACGTTGAGGTTGAAGCTGCTGAAGCTGTTTACTACAACCTCCAGGGTGTACGCGTGGCTAATCCCGCCAACGGTGTATTCATCCGCGTTACTGCCGACAAGGCTGTCAAGGTTGCTCTCTAATAAGTAATCCTATAATTAAAAAAGGCGATGGGTTATTCTCATCGCCTTTTTCTTTTCCTTAAATTTTGAATTTTGGCGGGGGTTGGTTATCTTTGCACATTGAATAAATTAAACCCGCACATATGCGAAAAACAATTTTAACGGCAGCCGCAGTGGCTGCAATGAGTATGAGTCAGAACGTCTCAGCACAGGAGCCAGTTTTTTCCATAGAAACGATAGAGGCCCTGGGACGTGTTTCCGCGCCCTGTGTTTCACCGGATGGTTCTCAGGTTCTGTTCGGTATCAGTTATGAAAACTTGGAGGCTAACAATTCCAATAATGATCTGTACACCATTCCGGTGGAAGGCGGAGATCCGGTACGAATCACTGATACTCCCAAGAGCGAGTCCGGCGCGGTGTGGATTGACGGGGGCCGGCGCATTGCGTTCATGTACCCGGATGAGGACGGGAACATGCAGATGTGGACCATGAATGCTGACGGCACGGAGCGTGTCAAGGCTTCAAGCCATCCGGGAGGTATCTCCGGTTTCCTGCTGTCTCCTGACCAGAGTCATGTGGTGGTGATTGGTAATGTGAAGTATTCCCGGAGTGCGGGAGACCTTTACCCTGACCTGCCCAAGGCTACGGGGCGTGTGATTGATGACCTGATGTACAAGCACTGGGATGAATGGGTTACTGAGATTCCTCATCCTTTCATCGGTACGTTTGACGGCAATACTGTTTCTGGCCTGACTGATATTATGGCTGACGAGCCTTTTGAGGCTCCGATGAAGCCTTTCGGGGGCGTTGAGTCTTTTGCATGGAGCAAGGACGGCAGTCAGCTGGTTTACGTTTCACGTAAGAAGACGGGTATGGATTATGCCCTGTCCACGGATTCAAATCTGTATCTTTACACCCTTGCCACGGGCACGACTGAGTGTCTGACCGAGGGCATGAACGGTTATGATACTGCTCCGGCATTCTCTCCTGACGGTAATACCCTGGCGTGGCTGAGCATGGAGCGCGACGGTTACGAGAGTGACCGTAACCGTCTTTTCCTGATGGATATGAGCACACGTGGCCGCCGCGATCTGACCGCTGAGTGGGATTATACTATTGATGAATTTGCATGGGGTCCTGACGGCAGCTGTCTGTTCTTTGTGGCTCCCAAGGACGGTGTGGTTCCTGTTTTCAGTATTGACGCAGCCAACGGTACCGTCAAGCAGCTTACTGATATTTACGCGGACTTCACGGGTCTGGCTCCGGCCACTGACCGCCTGGTGGTGATGTGTCATTCCATGCTGCATCCCAATGAGCTGATGACGCTGATGTACAATCCTGTGCGCCGCATGAGCGCCCTGCAGGAGCTGACCAGTGTAAATGCGGATCTGCTGGGTTCTGTGGCCATGCCTACTGTCGAGAAGCGAATGGTTCCCACCACAGACGGCAAACAGATGCTGACCTGGGTGGTATTTCCTCCCAACTTTGACCCTGCTGCCAAATATCCCGCCATCCTGTACTGTCAGGGCGGCCCGCAGTCTGCAGTGAGTCAGTTCTGGTCATACCGGTGGAACCTTGCCCTGATGGCGGCCAACGGTTATATTGTGATTGCTCCGAACCGCCGCGGTCTGCCAGGCTTCGGAACTGAATGGAATGAGCAGATTTCCAAGGATTATCCGGGGCAGAACATGCTTGATTACCTGAGCGCTGTTGATGCCCTGAAGGCAGAGCCTTATGTTGATGAAGAGCGCATCGGTGCGACGGGCGCCAGTTACGGCGGCTTCTCAATCTATTATCTGGCAGGTAATCATGAACACCGGTTCAAAGCCTTGCTGGCTCATGCAGGTATCTTCAACATGGAAGCACAGTACCTTGAGACCGAGGAAATGTGGTTTGCCAACTGGGACATGGGCGGGGCACCCTGGGATACAGATAATGCGGCCGCACAGCGCACATTTGCCAATTCACCCCACCGTTTTGTTGACCGCTGGGACACCCCCATCATGATCAGCCACGGTGAGCTTGATTACCGCATCCTTGCCTCTCAGGGCATGATGGCGTTCAATGCGGCCAAACTGCGCGGCATCCCCGCGGAGATGGTGGTGTTCCCTGATGAAAACCACTGGATTCTGAAGCCTCAGAACGCGGTGCTGTGGCAGCGTCTGTTCTTCCGCTGGTTTGACCGCTGGCTCAAACCGGCCCAGGATCCAGAGTAATGTCAAAAGCCGCGCTGAAAAAGGAGCTTGAAAGTTTTACTCGGGAGCAGCTGATTCAGGTGCTCCTGGATACTTATTCTTCCTCAAAATCAGCCAAGGAGTATCTTGAGTTCTTTCTCAATCCGGATGCCGAGGCACTGAGGCAGAAAAAGATTGACCTGATTGCCAAGGAACTGCGGCGGGAAAAATGGGGCTACTCCAAGGCCCGTATTTCCCATATCAAGCAGGCGCTGAAGGACTATGAGAGTTTCAATGTTGGTGACGGGGCAATGGAGCAGCTGTGCCTGGATACATTCCGGTTGCTTCTGGGAACTGAGAATTATCTCCACTTTCAGCCGGCGCTGATGAACGGTACGTCCTATGTTGCCACCAAGCTTCTGGAGCATGCCATTTCAAATGACAATGCGGAGAGGGTCCTTGCCAATATCAATACAGCCCTTAACACCCTGGCTTCAAAGCACATGAAGTCTGTTGTCAGCTTCAATATCAATAACTTTCTGGAGGACCACAAATCTGACCTGAGGTTGAAATCTTGAAATTATAAAACATACATAACAATGAAAAAAATACTGACCATCGCGCTGGCGCTCGTAGCAGGAGTATGCGCCAACGCCCAGCTCGCTCCCACCACTGTGGGTAAAGTTTTCACCTATTCCGATGTCAATACCGGAGAAAATAGCCATAACCACACAGTGACCAGCACTGTGGAAAGCGTAGAGACGGAAGATGGCACAACAACGGTTAAAGTTGTGAACCATACAGAGACCGGGACTCTCAAAACAGTTCCGGACAGCAAGACAACATATATTTTCGGTGAAGGCCCCTCTGCCCCCACTACAGTACTGCAGATGTCTGCAGATGAGATGAAAGAGCTGATTGCCAACTCTATCCGCAGTGAGATTTCCTCCTCCGGCCAGTTTGTGAGCGAGGAAGACCTTAACAGCCTCCTCAATCAGATGCGTCCCACCGGAAAACTGCAGCTGGTCATTGACCCCGCGGCAGCCGTAGACAGCAAGATACCCAATTCCAGCCTGCGCATGTCAATGGAAATGATGACCATGGCCATGCATATTTCCGGCGGTAAGTTCCTCGGTTTTGAGGAGGTAACAACTCCGGCCGGGACTTTTAACTGCGCAAAGGTTTCTTATGTCTATAAGATGAACATGGGCTCAGCCAGTGAGAAAATCAATAACACAGCCTGGTTTGCCGAAGGTGTTGGTCTTGTCAAGGAAGAAGGCCGCATGCGCGGCGAACTGGTTTCAACCCAGACTCTTACCTCAATCTCTGAATAATCATGCTCACGGTTAAGGAAAAGATACCCGCGCTGTTGGGTTACGATGCAGAGGGTAAGGCTGTAACGGCAGATGAGTTTGCCGGTAAAGCACTCATTGTCTATTTTTACCCCAAGGACAGCACCCCCGGGTGCACGGCCGAGGCCTGCTCCCTGCGAGATGGCTACGCGGACCTCACTACAGCCGGATTTACGGTAATCGGTATCAGCCGTGATTCCGCAGCCAGTCACGCCCGCTTTGCGCAGAAGAATGCCCTGCCCTTCCGGCTGCTGTCAGATCCGGAGGGAGAAGTGTGCCAGGCTTACGGTGTATGGCAGAAAAAGAAACTGGCCGGCAGAGAGTATATGGGGATTGTGCGCACCACATTTGTCACCGATGCAACCCACACCATCACCCATGTCATCACCAAAGTAGACACCAAGAACGCCGCTACCCAGCTCCTCACAGCCATCAAGAAATAACCAATCCCCCCAAAGGCTGAGAGGCAAAAATTCTAAAAATTAATTATCAGATGTCTCCCGGATAAAATTCTTTCTCCGTGAGCCATCTGATAATTTTTTGCTAATTTTGCGATATGAACCGGAAAACGCCTTTG
>CAZNBD010000050.1:0-14102 GCA_964571405.1 uncultured Bacteroides sp.
TCCCTGATTATGAGTCAGGTGCTCTGACCAACTGAGCTATAGGACCGGGCGGTTTGCCGCTTTGCGAGTGCAAAGTTAGTCATATTTTTTTTAACGGCAAATTTTTTTCTTTCTTTTTCAGATCTTTCCTTAAAATTTTGGTTTTTATTTTTGTTTTTTTGAGTTTTTCTCATGCCCTGATTGTTTGATTTCAAAAAAATTTTGTACTTTTGTGTGATATTTCGGCACCAGAAGCCGCGGGTTTTGTCCGTGTGTCAAAGCGAGCGGTGAAAGTGCTTAATTTGCACCACTTTAAGGTATGTTGGAAGAAGATCGTATATTTAAGATCAATATTGAGAATGAAATGAAGACGGCTTACATCGACTATTCTATGTCGGTGATTGTGAGCCGTGCTCTGCCTGATGTTCGTGACGGAATGAAGCCTGTTCACCGTCGTGTCATTTATGGCATGAACGAGATGGGTAACAATAGTAATAAACCGTTCAAAAAGGCTGCTAACGCTGTTGGCGAGGTGATGGGTAAATATCATCCTCACGGTGACTCCAGTATTTACGGTACCATTGTGCGAATGGCTCAGTGGTGGAGTATGCGAAATATGCTCATTGACGGTCATGGTAACTTTGGTTCCATTGACGGTGACGGCCCGGCTGCGATGCGTTATACTGAGGTGCGTCTGGCTCAACTTGGAGAGGAACTTCTCCGGGATATAGATGCTGATACTGTTGACTTTGTTCCCAACTATGATAATTCCAAGCGGGAACCTGTGGTGCTTCCTACGCGTTTCCCTAATCTGCTGGTTAACGGAGCATCCGGTATTGCTGTTGGTATGGCTACTAATATGCCTACTCACAATCTGCGTGACAGTATCAATGCTTCCATTGCTCTGATAGACAATCCTGAGCTTACAAACGAGGAGCTGGCCAAGGTTATTGTTGCTCCTGACTTCCCCACCGGTGGTATTATTTATGGTTACGATGGTGTGATGGAGGCTTATACTACGGGGCGCGGCCGCATTGTAATCAGAGCCAAGGCTGAGATTGAGCAGAAAAAGGATCATGAACTGATTGTGATTACTGAAATCCCGTACGGTGTCAACCGTGCGGAGATGATCAAGGATATTGCAAATCTTGTTAACGAGAAGAAGATTGACGGTATCACTAATATTAATGATGAATCAGACCGCAAGGGTATGCGAGTGGTTATCACTCTGCGCAGCGATGCCAACTCCAATGTTGTGCTGAACAAGCTGTACAAGATGACTCCGATGCAGAGCTCTTTCAGCGTCAATAATGTTGCCCTGGTTAACGGACGGCCTAAGACTCTTACTCTCAAGGAGATTCTTGAGGCGTTTGTTGAGCACCGCCGCGAGGTTACGATACGCCGTACCCGCTTTGAGCTTGCCAAGGCACGTGAGCGCGCCCATATCTTAGAGGGCCTGATGATTGCTGTCAATAATATTGATGAGGTTATTGAAATAATCAAAGGCAGTCAGACAACTGAGGAGGCGCGAGCTTCACTGAGTGCACGTTTCGGTCTGTCCGAACCTCAAACTCAGGCTATTGTTGATATGCGTCTGAAAGCGCTTACCGGTCTGGCTATTGCCGACTTGCAGCGTGATCTGGATGATATTCATGCCCGTATCAAGGAACTTGAACTTATTCTTTCTGATGAAGAGGTGCTCAAGGCACTGATCAAGAAGGAGCTCAAGGAAGTTGGTGATAAATTTGGAGATGCACGCCGCACCACTATAAAATATGATGCCGGCACATTCAATGCCGAGGACTTCTATGCTGATGATGATATGGTGATCACCATCTCTCATCTGGGATATATCAAGCGTACACCTCTGGCTGACTTCCGTGCTCAGGGCCGCGGCGGCATGGGTTCCCGTGGTTCCGACAAGCGTGACGGTGATTTCATTGAACACCTGTATGTGGCCTCAATGCATGAGACCATGCTGTTCTTTACATCCAAGGGACTTGTTTATAAACTTAAGGTTTACGAGATACCTGAATTCGGACGTACCGGTAAAGGACGTGCCCTGCAGAATCTGCTCAATATTGAGCAGGGTGATTCTGTTCAGGGATATATCAGCTGTAAACAGCTTGAGGATGCTGAATATACCAACTCCCATTATCTGGTATTTGCCACTGCCAACGGCCTTGTCAAGAAGACACAGCTTTCAGAATACGCGCGCGTAATGGCCAAGGGTAAGAAGGCCATTGTCCTGCGCGAGGGAGATTCACTGGTTGGTGTAGAACTGACAGACGGTGAGTCAGAAATCCTGCTGGCAAACAGAAGCGGCCGAGCAGCACGCTTCCATGAGAGCGATCTGCGTTCTATGGGACGTGTAAGTGCCGGAGTCCGCGGCATGGCTCTTGATGAGGGCGATGCTGTTGTGGGTATGATTACCATAACAGAAAACAGTGATAATACAGTACTTGTCCTCACAGAGAAAGGATTTGGCAAGCGTTCACTTTTGGAATCTTACCGTCTCACACGCAGAGGAGCCAAGGGCGTCCGTACAGTGCGTGTGACAGACCGTACAGGCCAGTTGGTAGCCTTCAAGAGTGTCAATGATGACATGGATCTGGTAATCATTAACCGTTCCGGCATCACACTCCGTCTCCATGTTGAAGATATACGTGTAATGGGACGAGTAGCTCAGGGTGTACGTATTATCAATCTTGAGAAACGCGGTGATACCATTGCATCAGTATGTGCAGTTGAGGCAGATCCTGAAGTTGAAACAGTGCAGGTTGCTCCAGATGCGGAGGAATTGCCGGAACTGACAGAAGGCGCTGATGAGGCAGGTGATGAAACAGAAATTGAAATAGATGAAGTTGAAATCACTGAGGAAGAAGAATCAGAAAACGAAAATAATTAAATCCTAATAATACCAGACAAATGAAGAAGATTATTCTTGCAGCCCTCGGGCTTACGGTTGCTGCCGGAGCTTACGCACAGGTTGATGTGGTAAAAGCTGCCGAAAGAGCAATGAAAGACAACAGAGATGCCTCAGAGGTGGTTGAAATCATGACCCCCGCCTTTACCAATCCTGAGACCTCCGGGCTTGCTCAGACATGGTATGTACCCGGCAAAGCAGCATTCAATGAATATGACCGACTGCTTGGCCTCCGTTCCTTCAACCGCCTTCCCGAAGGAGGTGAAGTAAAGATGGGTCAGCTCCTCATTGACGGCTACGGCTACTTTATCAAGGCTCTGCCTCTTGATTCCGTACCCGATGCCAAGGGAAAGGTAAAGCCCAAATACAGTAAGGATATCGTTGGAACCGTTGCCGGTCACTCAGCAGATTTCTTTGATGCCGGAGTAACCCTGTACAATGCAGGTGACCACAGAGGCGCATATGAGGCCTGGGGCCTTTTCAACGCCATTCCTGAGAATCCTGTGTTCGCATCAAAAATTGATGCCCGTCCTGACTCAGTTTACGGTGAAGTTTACTTCAATCAGGCACTTGCAGCATGGCAGCTGAATAACTTTGATGATGCACTTCAGGCCTTCCTGAATGCCAAGAATAAAGGCTATAAGAAAAAAGGACTGTATGACTACGCCATTGCAGTAGCACAGGCCGCAGGAAAGAATGACACACTTCTTGCCCTTGCAGAAGAAGCAATTCCTCTGTACGGAGACCAGGATGACATGTACATGGGTCAGGTGGTGAACTATTACCTCCAGGCAAATGACTTTGACAATGCATTCCGCATTATCAACCAGGCCATTGCCAACAATCCTGAAAAAGCACAGTACTATGTGATCCAGGGTGTGCTCTATGAGAACAACGAACAGAAAGATGAAGCCTTTGCCGCTTATACCCGCGCCAAGGAACTTGATCCTGATAACACCCAGGCCCTGTTCAACTATGGACGCATGCTGTGCGAAAAAGCATATGCAGCTGCAGATGCCGCACCCACCGTTGAAGCTCAGTATGTGGCATACGCAGAAGAAAACATACTTCCTCTGTTCCGTCAGGCAGCAGTTGTACTTGAACATGCTTACGAGGTCAATCCCGAAGGCAACGATGTGACAGGCATCCTCAATTACCTGGAAAACATCTACTATAACCTCCAGGATGAGGCCAAGCTCAACGATGTTAAGCAGCGTAAGATGCTCTGATTCTTAAACAGTAACACAACACAAAGCCAACCGCGCTGCATTAATACCAGCTCCGGTTGGCTTTGAATTTTTAACAACATGTTTTTATCCAGAACCCTACTCCTATATATAATATGTGCCGGAGTCATTTCCGGACATGCCGCCACACTTCGGGAAATTGGAACAGAGTTATTAAAAGTAAATAACTATTCGGACTCATGTGTTTATGAAGTAACCCTGCCCAATATGTCAGATCCAGTGCGTTTTGGAATCCGGCTGTACTCAAAAAGTGCAGAAACGGATACCTTGACAGACGCCACATATCTGATAGAATGGCGAATGTTAGATTCCGAAGCCACAACGGCCGGCTTTGCCGCATATTTTGAAGGAAATCATTTCAGGTTCCGAGACAGAAGGCTCCAGGAATACCATGCGTCCGTGGACCTGTCCCCCTTTACACCCAACGGAGAAACCAGACAGGGAGTACAGCAGCGCGCCCAGTTTTATGAGCTACTGCCACAGGCAATAGGGCGGAAGTTCACTGAAATGGCGGCAGACACATCCTTTTCCTATACAATAGGGGAGAGCAGACGTCAAAACAGACCTGTAATAAAAATTAAGGGAAAAGAAAGAAAAAGCGGATATGACGCAAGTGAGTTTGAATATTACCTTGACGCAAACACATATCTGCCTGTGTATATAAGTCTTGAAAATAATCCGGGGCAGATAGGGGAGCAGACAGTATCTGTAACGTATATGCTCTCAGAAAACTTTGACGGTAATATAGATATGGATTTCCTCACGGAGCGACACGGTGATGAACTTGAACGGTACCGGACCGATGGCTATACCCTGGAAAACCTCCCGGGGAAAGCAGCTCCCCGGCTGAGCGCACGTACTCTGTCAGGAGAACGGTACATTTTTGAAAGCGGAGCGTCCCTCACTGCACCAACCATATTTGCCATCCTGGACAGCACTGTGGGCACAACGCCCAATACAATCCGGGAAATAAATCAGGCGATTGCCGCCTTGCCTTTCAGAGTGAACGTGGTCTGGGCATTTATAGACAAACGGGCAGAAGATGTGGCCGCTGTTACGGAATCCATTCCCGAGCATGAAACAGTACTGATAAGTGCCGGAACATTTGCGCGAGACACCGGAGCCGGACACTTAACCCCGGTCCTGATTTTTGTAAACAGGGCAGGAACCGTGACAGATTATATACGAGGATACAACCAAGACCTTGTTTCACTTGTTATAGAAAAGAGCACTGAATGTACAGGTGCAGAAATGTAAAAACAAATTAGAAAACAAGATATGGAAACAGTATTCTTTAACGGCAATCCCTGCCACACATATGGGAACATCCCTGCCGTAGGCACCAAAGCCCCGGCATTTAATCTGGTAAGCAAGGATCTGACAGATGTCAATCTGAGCGATTTTGAAGGAAAACGAGTAGTACTCAACGTATTTCCGAGCCTTGACACCCCAGTCTGCGCCGCTTCAGTGCGCCGCTTCAATGAAGAAGCCGCCAAGATGAAGGATGTTGCAGTGGTGTGTGTATCAATGGACCTTCCTTTTGCAGAAGGACGCTTCTGCTCAGCCAATGGTATTGAAAATGTAATAGTTACCTCAGCATTCCGTTCGCCCACCTTTGCCCAGAATTACGGACTCCAGATAGTGGATGGTCCCCTTGCCGGACTTCTTGCAAGAGCGGTTATAGTAATTGATGAAAACCACAATGTAATTTATTCCGATCTCGTGGAAGAAATTACAAATGAGCCTGATTATGAAGGTGCACTCTCAGTGCTGAAATAATCAGATCTCAAAAAGCGGAAGCAGGGCAAATTTTTGCAGAGATTATTGGCAACAATGTCAATAAAAATTGCTAAATTTGCAATGTGAATAAGACCGCCACACATATAAGTCATCTCCTGACAGTAGCACCTCGGCTTGCCGTACCAGGCCTGGGGTGCTTTGTTGTAAGCTGGCGTCCGGCACAGTATCAGGAAGTAACACACCGTTATCTTCCGCCTCTCAGAGTTGTTGAAATACTTGAGGGAGACTGTGAGGGAGACGGCAAGATGTTGATTAATTCACTGTGTGTAAGGGAATATCTATCTCCTGAGCAGGCCAGAGAACTTGTAAATCAGGATGTCCGGTCAATAATGGATTCCATAAAAGAGAAGGGTGAGTATTTCATAGACGGAGTAGGAACCCTGATTATGGAAGATGAAGCAGTGAGACTTGTACAGACAACCGGTATCCTCAATGAATATGCCCCCGTGGTGGAAGTAACACCTCAGGTATCAGAGGAAAAGAAAGTTGAGATAGTCCCGGAAAAGACATCAGGAACCATAGCAATCCGCGCTGCAGCATCAACAGCAGCCGCCATTGTAGGTTTCGGTATTGTGGCTTTACTGACCATGTTCTTTAACCGGATGTTCACACCTGAGACACCTCACATGGCATCCATGGGGAATGTTCCCACCGCGCGAGAGGTACTTGTGCAGGAACATGCAACAGTTTCCAGCCCATTGGTCCTGATAGTCAACACCCCTGCAGACGGAGCTCAGGAAGTTGAGCAGCCCCGCAAAACGCTAACATCTCAGGAAGATAACTATTTCCTCATAGTAGCTTCACTGGCAAGCGCAGCAGAGGCGGACAATTACGCCAGCACACACTCCACAGCACAGATTCCCCTGACGGTACTGAGCATAGACGGAAGATTCCGTATAGCAGCAGCTTCAGGAGATTCATACCAGGCAGTGGACAGTATGGCGCGAGCGAATGATATCTTTAATTCCTATCCCTCAGCATGGATCTGCCGCCGCTGATTCAACAGAAAAATTATTGAATAAAAATGACTAACATACACCAGTTACTGACAGAACGCCACAGCATACGCCGTTATAAAGCACAACCAATTGATGCTGAACAAGTCAAGATGATACTTGAGGCAGCCCTCCTGGCGCCCACAAGTAAAAGCAAACGTGACTGGCAGTTTGTGGTGGTAGAAGATAAGGATACACTTTTGAAGTTGTCCGAGTGCAGGGCCATAGGGACAGTAGGACTTAAAAACTGTCCGCTTGCAGTAGTAGTCACCTCAGATCCGTCACAGACAGACTGTTTTGTTGAGGACGCGTCCATAGCCGCTGTGTTCATGCAGCTTCAGGCCGCAGACCTGGGAATAGGTTCCTGTTGGGTTCAGGTGCGTAACCGCTTTGATGCCTCCGGAGAACCGGCTGAAGTAACAGTACAGGAAACACTTGGAATACCTGCAGACATGCCGGTTGAGTGCATTGTAACATTCGGATATCCGGATGAGGTACGTAAGCCGGTGGACCTGGCCAAATTAGAGTGGGAGAAAGTACATATCGGCAAGTGGTAAACCCGCAGGCTTATGCGGAATAATAAACCACTGCGGGTGTCGGTTGCCGGAACCGGAAATGTGGCATCCCATCTAATAAAATCCCTGGCTACAGCTCCGGATATTGAACTGGTTAGTATCAGCTCCCGGAATCCGGAACATGCCTCTGACTTAAGGGAACGGCTCGGAATAGATGTTCCGGTAATACCCTTTGACAGTATTGACAGAGTAAAACCGGACTTAGTCATTGTCAGTGTGGCTGATAATGGGGTAGGGGATGTGGTGAGAGAAATAGGCACACTTACGTGCAAACCCCTTGTGGTTCATACGTCAGGGACCCTGAGCAGAAACGAGCTTGAAAAAATAAGTCCGAGAACCGGAGTGCTGTATCCCTTACAAAGCTTTACAGCCGGAAATGAAGTGGACATGCGTTCAGTACCTTTCTTCATTGAAGCTGAGAATGAAGAAGATCTTGATATCCTTGAACTGCTGACAAAAAAAATGGGAGCCAGGTCCTACCGTGTAGACCCTGAAAAACGGCGGTTACTTCATATTTCAGGTGTGTTTACCAATAATTTTGTAAACATCATACTGCTTGAGACAGAAAAACTGCTTAAGACAGCCGGGATGGAACTGGATGTTGTTGAACCGCTTCTGCGGCATACCGTTGATAAGGCACTGAAACTGGGACCATATAAAGCCATGACCGGCCCGGCCCGGAGAGGAGATAAAGAAGTCATAGAGAAGCAAAAATCCGCCCTTCCGGACGACTTAAAAGAAGTATATTCAACACTGACAGATGTAATTCTACAGGAATTCAATGAGCAAAATAAGTTTTAACCTCAATCAGATACAGGCCATAGCCTTTGATGTGGATGGAGTGCTTTCACCCACAGTAGTGCCAATGGATCATAATGGAATACCACAGCGGATGGCCAACCTGCATGATGGTTATGCCATGATGCTTGCAGTGAAAGCCGGTTTGAAACTGGCAATAATTTCCGGAGCAGATACACGGGCTGTGGCTGCACGTTTCAGGAATATAGGAGTCAAGGATATATTCTTAGGAGTTTCACAAAAACTGCCCATATTCCAGGAGTGGATATCAAGACGAGGAATAAATCCTGCCTGTACGGTTTTTGTGGGAGATGATATACCAGATATCCCGGCAATGCGACATGCGGCTCTCTCAGTCGCTCCGGCAGATGCAGCCATAGATGTAAGAGCAGTGGCTGATTATATTTCCACAAGGAACGGAGGATACGGAGTTGCCCGTGAGTTAATTGAAGAAGTACTGAAAGCTAAAGGGAAGTGGCCTGTAGACGGCAGCGCCGCGTATGGTTAACCAAATTTTCTGAATTAAATGACTTGTAATGATCCAAACATACCTGCAGTTATAGTACCCCCGTACCCGGCTGCAGGACTGGAAGATATAACAATACTCATAGGTTCAAAGTCGCCCAGGCGGCGTGAACTATTGGGTATGATTCTGCCCGACTTCAAGATTGCAGAGATGCATGATATTGATGAAACATATCCGGATACTCTGCCCGCAGAAGAAGTACCGGCATACCTGTCCCAGCTCAAAGCTCAGTCATATGCCAGCCTTCTTCAGGAAAAGGAGCTGATTATCACAGCAGATACTGTGGTAATCATTGACGGCAAGATCCTCGGGAAGCCGGAGGATGAGAAAGATGCGGAAAGGATGCTCTACACTCTGAGCGGACGTACCCACCGAGTGGTTACCGGAGTTACCCTTACAGCAAAAGGCTTTTCCGATACTTTTTCTGAACATACGGATGTAAATTTTGATAAGCTGTCAGATTCCGAGATAGAGAAGTACGTACAGCTTTACAGACCAATGGATAAAGCCGGTGCATATGGTATCCAGGAATGGATTGGAGCTGTGGGAATAAGCGGAATAAACGGATGTTATTACAATGTAATGGGTTTACCGCTCCACGCACTTTACAGACATCTGTGTAAAGCCGGAGAGTACTTCAGCAGCCTGACATAACAGCTGCTTCGATAGCATCAATATCAGCTGAAAGTTTCTTTTCGTGCCCCAGACGGCTCTCAATATTCTGGACGGCGTAAATGACAGTGGCATGACTGCGGTCCAGTTTGGTTCCGATGGTTGTGAGGGGCATGTGCACCAACTTTTTGGCCAGGTACATTACAATCTGACGGGGGTCTGAAATCTCACGTTTACGGGTCTTTGTAAACAGAAGATCCGCATTGATTTTGAAGTGAGAAGCCACAGCCTGGGCCACCATTTCAAAATTGATTTTCCGAGTTGGAACCTTTACCGCATTAGAAATCACCCTCTTGGCCAAATCCAGGGAAATCTCACGGTTAAGGACAGTGGCATGAGCCAGTAATGAAACCATAATACCCTCAAGCTCACGGACCGATCCGGTGACATTGGTCACAATGTATTCAGCCACGTCCTGAGGGAGGTCAATTCCATCCTGTTCAGCTTTCAGACGGAGGACATCACGGCGCAGAGAAAGGTCTGGCAGCTCAAGCTCAACCTGAGTTCCGGCCTTGAAGCGTGTGAGCATGCGCATCTCAAAACCTTCCATTTCAGAAGGAGCGCAGTCACTGCTCATAATTATCTGTTTGTTATGCAGATAAAGATGATTGAAGATATGGAAGAATGTATTTTGAGTTCCGGGCAGATTCTGAAGGTCCTGGATGTCATCAATTATCAGAGTGTCAATGCTCTGATAAAAATGGAAGAAACTGTTTATATTCCGTAAGGCAGCCGTGTACTGACTCTGGAAAAGGCGTGCAGTGACGTAAAGGACGCGAGCCTGCGGGTTTCTTTCCTTGATACGTATTCCAATGGCCTGAATGAGGTGAGTCTTACCCACACCGCTTGGACCGAAAACAAAAAGCGGGTTAAATGTTTTCAGAGTTGGATTATCACCAATGGCCTCGCCAATTGTACGGGCAATCTGGTTTGAAGAACTCTCACAGTAATTCTCAAAAGTGTACCTGGGGTTGAGCTGAGGATCAAACTGCTTGGGGGTGGGCTGCATGAACGGATCAGCAGGAGCAGCAGATGCCTGAGCCAGAATAACCGGAGACATCTCCGTGCTCTTCTGCCTGACTTCTGAATCAGGGTCACCGGAAACAATCTTGAAGCGGTACTTGAGTTCAATACCATCACCGTAAACCTTTTTAATGGCTTTTCGGATAATATCGCGGTAATGGTATTCAAGCTGCTCCACAAAGAACTGAGTGGCATCAACGTTGAGCCACAGCACACGGTCTGCGTAACTCAGTGAGCTTACGGCAGCAAACCATGTATTGTACTGGTCAATGCCGATGTTGTCCCTAATGAACTCACAGCATTTGTTCCACAGTTCTGTGTGATTGCTTGACATTTCAGATTGATAAAAAGCTAAGGGGCTTATTTTCTCGGTTGCAAAATTCGGAGTTTATTTTTACAAAAACAAATGTTTAAAAATTTGGAATTTTAAGAAATTTCGCAATATGCCGCCAGTCAATATTTTACATAAATTTTTAAGCGGGACTCATATTTTGGGAGCGCAAGGTTCTGAAAATCAATTGATATTAATATAATGTAATAACAGACTCAAATGGAGACCTGATTGATTTCAAAGCCGCAAACACCGAATGCCGTACCTGTTGCGTAATATATAAGCGACTTTCAAAATTAGAACGATTTTAAATTGTCGTATATCGGGCAAACAAATTTTTCAAAAAAAATTATTCAAAAATCTTGGATTTATTGAGATAATGTTATTAAATTCGCAGTGAAAAAATAAAGAAGCCTTTCCAGTCCGGAGAGGGCAATAAAAAAGAACCATCATACGCACTGAATATATGATTTTTACATTCCGAATTGTATCAGATGAAGTAGAAAACTTCTGCCGTGAAATCCAAATTGATGCCACGGGCACATTTCTTGACCTCAAAAAGGCGATATGTGAAAGTGTGGGATACGACAAGAACCAGATGAGTTCATTCTTTCTCTGTGACCGGAACTGGGACAGAGAGAAAGAAATCACCTTTGAGGATATGGGCACAGATCCGGAACAGGATGTGTGGCTGATGGAAGAATCAGAACTCTGTGATTTTGTTCAGGATGAAGGCCAGAAACTGATGTATGTCTTTGACTATATGACCAACCGTGCCTTCTTTATGGAAATGATAGAATCCACACCGGGCAAGAACCTGAAAGACCCGTGCTGCGTCTTCTCCCGCGGTAAAGCCCCTGCTGAATTCGTAGACCTGGATGAATTTGACGCCCGCATAGATGCCAAGGCCAAGTCCTCCATCGGTGATATGGATGAGGAATTCTACGGATCTGATGGATTTAATCAGGATGAGTTTGATGCTCAGGGATTTGATGAAATGTCTTTTGACGATAACTGATGCTTGATGCGGTAAGTCATTTCATCACCTCCGGCTTACTGTACTCCACACTGCTGTGGATTGCATTGGTGTGGACTGTAATAATCATTATTGTAATCCTGTCAGAGAACCGTGACCCGGTAAAAAGTCTGGCCTGGGTAACAATTCTGCTGCTCCTCCCTGTTGTAGGACTCATACTGTACTTGTTTTTTGGGCGCAATATCAAGAACCAGCGGATGATTTCCAGGAAAAACCGCCGGAAACTGCGCCGTAATCCCCGTCTGTCATACTCACGTCCGGAAGATTTTGACTTAAGCACCTCATCAATAGGCCAGATCAAAATGGCACGCTCCCTTTCAAGCGTACATTTTTACGGAGATAACTCAGTTGATCTCTTTTACGATGGGAGCCAGATGTATGACTCCCTGGCAGCAGACCTGGAAAAAGCAAGGCACAGCATCAATCTCCAGTTTTACATAATCTCAGATGATGAGGTTGGAAAACGACTTGCAGAAATTCTTGAGAGAAAGGCACGTGAGGGCGTGGAAGTGAGGGTGCTGTACGATCACGTTGGCAGCTTCACAACATCCCGTAAATTCTTCAAGGGCCTCCGTAAATCCGGAGTGAGCGTTCACCCGTTCTTTAAGGTGACATTCCCCATTTTCGGCACACACGTAAACTGGCGAAATCACCGTAAAATTGTAACCATTGATGATACAGTTGCATATCTGGGAGGAATGAATATTGCGGGCAGATATGTGACTGATGAAAAGAACGTGTGGCGTGACACACACGCACGTGTGACCGGGCCTGTGGTCAACGATATCAGATATTCTTTTGCCGTAGACTGGAATTTTACCACCGGAGAACTCATTCCCCAGTATAACCCCAATCCTGAAATAGGGCCCACAGCAGAAAGCGTAAGCGGGGTAGGGGCACATATACTTTCATCCGGACCGATGGACCAGTGGAGTAACATCTCCATGCTGTTTCACCGCGCAATAGCCAACGCCCAGACACGTATTTATATCCAGACTCCATATTTCTTGCCGACACAGGCGCTCATGAAAGCCCTGGCATCCGCCGCCCTGGCCAAAGTAGATGTCCGCATAATGCTTCCTCTCCACAGTGATTCCATCACCCTCAATCATGCCTCAGCCTCATACATATCCGAGTGCCTCCGCGCAGGCATAAAGATTTACTTTTACACCCCGGGGATGTTGCATGCCAAAACAATGGTTGTTGATGATGAGTTTGTATCAATAGGCAGTACCAATTTTGATTTCCGTTCCTTTGATTACAACTTTGAATCCAACTTATTCCTGTACAGCAGGAAGCTGAACGAACTGATGGCAGAAAGGTTTCATCAGGATATGGAGCAATGCGAACGCGTTTACCAGCATACATGGCGTAAAAGACCGTTTATGAAAAAAGTGGCGGAAAGCCTGTTACGCCTTCTTGCACCCATTCTTTAATCAATAATTTAGACAACAATGAGCACAGAAGATAAGAACGCAAATAAAGAAAGATTCTGCACACTTCTCCGCCAGACCGGCAGGGAGAATGTGGATTATATGATAGAAGACCTGGAGGACCTTGGTTTCTTTGAGGCTCCCGCTTCAGTTCAGGGTCATGGTTCATTTCCCGGAGGACTGGTGGAACACAGTCTCAATGTGTATGATGCCGCCATGGGCATAAGGAAAGAAACCCTTGCACTGCGTCCGGACCTTGAACCTCAGTTAAGTGAGGAATCAATTGCAGTGGCCTCCCTGCTTCATGACGTATGCAAGGCCGACTTCTATACACTTGTAAAGAAA
The DNA here is from genome assembly GCA_964571405.1 of uncultured Bacteroides sp. Classification (GTDB taxonomy): domain Bacteria; phylum Bacteroidota; class Bacteroidia; order Bacteroidales; family Muribaculaceae; genus CAG-873. The sequence goes on from CAZNBD010000050.1 coordinate 13,687, forward strand.
AAGAAACGCAACGAGATAGGCACTTATGAACCCGTTGAGGTTTATGAAATACATGATGAGCGCTTCCCGATAGGACACGGAGAGAAATCTGCCATAATAGTTCTGCGATCCGGAATGGACGTTACGGAGGAGGAACTCTGTGCCATCCGCTGGCATATGGGGCCGTGGAATTTGGGTAAGGATGATGAAAAGTTTTACCGCCAGGCAGGCAAAGTATCTCCGCTTCAGCCGCTTATACATGCAGCAGACACCATGGCCTCAGCTTTACTGGAAAGACCGGCAAAAAAATTGTAAAAAAGTTGCACTCAGATTTGGCAGTTTCATATATAATGCCTAACTTTGCAACGCAAAAGCAAAAAGCACCAATGCGAAAATAGCTCAGTTGGTAGAGCACGACCTTGCCAAGGTCGGGGTCG
>CAZNBD010000051.1:0-12927 GCA_964571405.1 uncultured Bacteroides sp.
TTAACATTCCGGTTCGAAGTAATGGTGGGTGGCGTGGCAGTGGGTGATGGTGTGGTCTACGATGAGGTGGTGGTGGGCCATGGCGGAGATGTGGGTCATCTCGTGGCTGACCAGGATCACGGTGCTGTGGCGGGCCATTTCTTCAACCAGGGGGTACAGTCTGTGCTCAAATTTCTTGTCTATGTAACTGAGGGGCTCATCCAGTACGAGCACTGCCGGTCGGCGCACTATTGCGCGGGCAAGCATGGCGCGCTGGAGCTGCCCTCCGCTGAGCCGGCCGATGGGACGGTTGCGCTGCTCAGTCAGGTCTACCTCTGCAAGGGCGCGCTCTATGGCCTCCGCTCTGGCTGCCGCGCCCATGTTTTTCTCCGTGAGCAGTCCTGAGGCTATAACTTCCTGAACTGTAATTGGGAAATGAGCATCCACTGTGTTCTTCTGCGGCAGATACCCAAAGCTCAGAGAAGGCACCGTCCGGCCGTCTTCTCCCAGGTAAAGGACGCGTCCTGTGTCCGGCTTGAGCAGTCCCAGTATGATGCGGAGCAGAGTGGTCTTGCCCCCGCCGTTGGGACCGGTGACCGCCAGGAAGTCTCCCCGGTAAACTGTCAGGTTTATATCATCCAGAATGGTGCGTCCATCCCGCCTGAAAGTTATGTCACTGAGCTGGATTAAGGGCGATTTCATCTGCAAGGTGTAAGAGTTCCTGCTCCCACTGCGGGTTCATCAGATTTATCATTACTGTGCGCGCACCCATATTGGATGCGACGGTGCGTGCGCGGTCAGGGTCAGCACCCGGCTCCAGTATGAATACCTGCACGCTGTCTGCCACCGCGGCGTCTATGGCGCGCCGTATCTGTCCCACGCTCATATCCTTTCCTTCCAGTCCGAGGGAATGCTGGTGCAGGTTATAGTCCCGCGCAAAATAGCTCAGGGAGGGGTGCCAGATGGCAAAACTGTGTGCCCCCTCCAGGCGTGTTCCTATCACTGCGTCAAGACTGTCAAGACGGGAGCTGAGTTTTTCAAGCCGCCCGGTGTAAACTGAAGCGCTGTCAGGATTGAGGCGTACGAGTGAGGCGGTCATTGCAGCCGCCATGGCTTTCATATTTCTTACTGAGGTCCAGATATGTGGGTCTGCAGCTTCTGCATCATGATGATGGTGACCGGAATGTTCCTCGTGCCCGTGTGTGCCGTAAATGAGCTCCAGGCTGTCTGTGGCAAAAATGCTTGTACCGGAAATTGCCTCTGCCATTGTGCGCTCAAAGGGGAAAGCTCCGGTGGCAAAGTATATCTGAGCATCCTCTCCGGCACGGCGCACGCTCATGGGAGGGTCAAAACTCTCAGGGTCTGTGCCTGACGGCAGCAGGGTGACAATGTTATACTCATCCCCGGCCAGCTCACTGAGCAATGTCTTCTGGGGCTCAATGCTCACCAGCAGGGTGGGCCGGCCGTCAGCCTGCTGTTTCCCTGAGCAGGCTGACAGAAGCACTGTCAGTGTAAATGCCAGGACAGTGTGCAATGTTACCTTGACTCTCATTCCTGTTCCAGTTTTTCAGCCATCGCAGCGGCAGCTTTGCGGCCGTCGCCCATGGCCAGGATAACGGTGGCACCACCGCGGACAATATCACCCCCCGCATAAATCAGGGACAGGGAAGTATTGAGCTTGTCATCCACGCTCAGAGTGCCTCTGGGAGTCACGTCAAGCCCGTCAATTGTGTCCGGAATGAGAGGATTGGGAGAAACTCCCACGCTTACAATGACCTGGTCAAATTCCATGGTTTCCACCGCACCCTCAATTGGGCAGGGGCTGCGGCGTCCGGATGCGTCAGGCTCACCGAGTTCCATGCGTTGAACCTTTATGGCGCATACGCGGCCGGTGCCGTCATTGACATATTCAATCGGGTTACAGAGAGTGAGGAATTCAACTCCCTCTTCCTTGGCATGACGCACTTCTTCCAGGCGCGCCGGCATCTCGGCCTCGCTGCGGCGGTAAATGATGGCGGCCCGCTCTGCACCCATGCGCACTGCGGTACGCACAGAGTCCATGGCAGTGTTACCGCCTCCTATCACGGCCACACGCTTTCCCCTCTGAACGGGAGTGTCATGTCCGGGCTGGCCCGCACCCATCAGATTGATGCGGGTGAGATATTCATTTGAGCTTGACACGCCCACAAGGTCCTCGCCGGGAATATTCATAAATCGGGGCAGACCGGCCCCGGAGCCTACGAATATTCCGTCAAATTTCATCTCAAGCAGCATGTCATATGTCAGGGTCTTGCCAATGACAGTGTCAGTGTGGAAAGTTACTCCGGCGGCACGCAGACCGTCAAGTTCATAATCAACCACACTGTTAGGCAGACGGAATTCAGGAATACCGTATTTGAGCACTCCGCCCACTTCATGGAGAGCCTCATATACATGCACCTCATATCCCCTTGCGGCCATATCGCCCGCAAAGGAAAGACCTGCCGGCCCGGAACCAACCACAGCCACACGCTTTCCATTCCTCGGAGCGGGAGCTTTACGCACCTCATCCGCAGGCAGGGAGCGGGCGGCGTCTGCGGTGTAACGTTCAAGATTACCTATGGCCACAGGCTGCTTCTTCATCTTATTGTAAATGCACTTGCTCTCACACTGCTTCTCCTGGGGACAGACACGTCCGCACACAGCGGGCAGGGCGCTGGTGGACCGCAGGACGGAGTAAGACGCTGCAATATCTCCGCGCTGCAGTTCCTTTATGAATCCGGGAATGTCAATGCTGACCGGGCATCCGGTAATACACTGCGGGTCAGGGCAGTCAAGGCACCGGGTAGCCTCCGTATGAGCCTCCTCGGGTGTATAACCTGTATTAACTTCCGCGTTGGAATGTATGCGTTCTTCAGGTGACAGGTGAGGCATTTCCTGGCGGGGTATGGCAGTACGTTCCTTGGCGGGAATGGCGGCGCGCAGTTCCTCGCGCCACTTGCTGTTTCGGTCTGTAAGTTTATTATTCATGACTTGGGAGTATCATAAGCTTTCATACGCATAATCATCTGGTCAAAATCAACCTGATGGGCGTCAAACTCTGGTCCGTCCACGCACACAAAACGCATTTTGCCGCCCACATTCACGCGGCAGGCACCGCACATTCCCGTGCCGTCAACCATGATGGTGTTGAGGCTGCACAGGGTGGGTACATCATATTTTTTGGTGGTAAGGGCCACAAACTTCATCATGACTGCGGGGCCGATGGCAACGACTTCCGCCACTTTCTCCCGCAGAATTACTTCTTCCACTCCGGCAGTGACAAGGCCTTTCTGACCGTAAGACCCGTCATCAGTCATTATGATAACATCATCAGAGTGTTTGCGTATTTCATCTTCAAGGATGATAAGATCCTTGGTGCGCGCAGCCAGCACGGTGACCACGCGGTTACCGGCTTTCTTGAACGCTTCCACAATAGGCAGCAGGGGAGCAACTCCCACTCCGCCTCCGCAGCACAGAACGGTTCCCTCACGGGGACCGATGTTTGTGGCGCGGCCCAGCGGACCCACAAGGTCTGTCAGTGAATCTCCCGGCTCAAGGGCGCATATCTTTTCAGTGGAAACGCCAACAGCCTGCACCACAAGGGTGATGGTTCCGGTCTGTGTATCCGCGGCAGCTATGGTCAGGGGAATACGTTCACCGTACTCACCGCAGCGGACAATCACAAAGTGTCCCGCCTTTCTGGCGCGCGCCACTTCAGGAGCCTCAACCACCAGCTTCACCACCTTGGGTGAGAAATATTCTTTTTCTACAATGCGATACATTTTTACATTGATTTATTCAGATGCAAAGTTACAAAAAAATCCCTAAGACGCCGTTTTTTTTCGTATATTTGCACCACGGAAGCACCGGCGCCCCTGAGCGCCCGTCATCCCATTTTCTTTTATTTCAATAAAACAACTTTTAACAAGCCTGAAATTTTATGCATTACACCCCAAATGAAATCTATGACCTGCAGGTGGACGCACAGCAGAGTCTGGGTGACAATTTCATCCTGCGTGTACTCACTGCAGACGGTGAAGCTTATGTTTCCTTACCCAAACTGGCCTTTCAGAAACACAGTCAGGAATTGCCGGCCTCAATTCCATGCCGCATAAAAGGCATTAGAGAGGATGGCCTGCCAATTGTGGCGCATGACATCCGCGGTTATGTTTATAGTCTTTACCTTAACGTTTTCCGTAATCACGGCTCAATTGAATGTGAGGTGACAATGGTGCCGGAAAATCCTGCTGAGGAACCGTACAGCGTACGTGACAGAAACGGTATTTATTACAATCTGCTGGAACCGGAGGCCATACTGAGCCGCGGTCAGCGTGTGCGCTGCAAGTTCATGCGTCTGACTCCCCGGTATTTTTCCATGGCCCTGGTGGATGACGGTGCCAATATGCCCTTCATCTCTCCTGAAAACCTGATGGAGGAGGCCGGTGTTCAAGGCGAGACCGCTCGGTTCATCAAGGATCACATCCTCACCCTCCCTGAATTTTCCGCAGTGCGTGAGGAGATTAATTCTAAGGTTTCACGCTGGCCCATCACGGCGGCCAATGTGGTGCGCAGACAGCTCAACGAGTGGTTTTCCCATGCGCGTCTGAGCCGCAATAACAGAATCACCACCAATCTGATTGACGCAGCCCGTAAGACCCTGCTGTATCTTCTGGAGGGCAGCGCCTTCCTCAACGCCGTATCATCAGAACAGCGGCGCGCCATCCAGCAGCAGCTCACGGAGATTGTGGAATCACTTGCCCCATACTCCGAAGCGCTTGAACTGATCAGTGCCGGCACACAGGATGTTTTTGTGGCCTCGGTGTTTGACAAGCTGGAAAAGAGCGGTTACCTTTATCACCCGGCCATGCAGTTCGGTGTGCTCATGCTCATCTTCCGTGAGCAGCCTGACCGCGTCCGTTCTTATCTGAACCGTATTTTTGAAAGTATTTACGGCAGAGATCTGGCCAACTGGAAGCGCGAGCCCTTCCGCAGCGCTTTTGTGGAACAGTTTGAAATGTATATCCGTCAGAGCCGCAAGGAAATTGACGCACTCCCCATTGCTGACACCAGAGAACAGAAAAATACCCTTGAAACCATCATCATTGCCATAGCCCTCCAGCTCCTGCTCAGTGAGGATCCGGACAGATATACCAGAAACCGCTCTCTGCTTTACCGTTATATCTCCCTGCTCCGTCCTCTCCAGAGTGAGGCCCTGCTGAGCAAGTCCTTCCTCTCACTGATGGGCGCCCGCATGCCGGAGCATCTCACATATGAGGGACTGCGGCAGCCCATGATGATGATGACCCAGGCCACTGTCCTGCCGGACGGGGATGTGCTCTCACGTCTGGAAAGTATCCATTCATATACCACACCTGCTGTTGAGTTTACAGTCAGCAAGGAGGGTCTGAGCCTGGAGCGCCGCAATGCTCCCCGTGAGCGTGTAATTCCTGACGGCCTGATGAACTGGCTCACACCCCAGATTTATACCCCGGGAATACGTTCCATGTCAGCCACCAAACTCAAACGTCTGGCTGACAGACAGCTCTGGTGGAATGAGATTGAGCAGTCCCTTTTTGAGAACACCGTTAATCCGGTGGAGGAACAGGAGATTGAGCGAGCCAAGGTGGATGAGGAAGTATGGATTGTGATAGACTCTGTCACAAATCCGTATGACAATGACCCGGTGTTCAACTGCCGCATCCGCATGGACGGAAAGGAGGAGGGCAAGGGCACGCTCCGCCGCTCTGAAATTGTGACTTATAACCTCAAGCTCCCCACAGAACTGAGTTACCGCACCGCGGACGGTGAACAGCTCGGCTTCTATGCGCGTGTAAAAGAGATTGATGCAGCCGGAAATTATGTTTTCTCCCTCAAGGATGAGGTGAATTCATACATCCATAATGAACTCAATTTTGAGGATGAATATGTGGCTGTGGTAACCGGTTCAAACCCGATGGGTTACAGCGCCATCTGTAATAACGGCATTGGCCTGTACCTGCTCAATGACGGAACAGTGGACTGCCAGGCCGGTGACCTGGTGCGTTTCAAGCTCCGCAGCGGGCACATGATGGGTAACATCTTCGGATATATAACCGAGGCCAAGATAGACCCCGCACTCCAGTTCAGCAAGGCTTCTGCATTCGAGCACCTGATGAACTCCATCGGTATTGCTCCCGGTGACGGTGACGGCACTGAGGAAACCGAGGAGGATTTCCGTGATTCAGATGAGATTCTCACATCAGATGACATGAGGGAGATAATTGAGATTCTCCGTTTCAGCGCCCTGGCACAGAGGGATCTCATTACCGCGTACGATTACCTGCGTTACGCCCGCCTGATGGCTCTGCTCATTGAAGATGAAAAACTCTCAACGGCACTCGGAACTCACGCCGCACTGCTCAGTCAGCACCAGTATTATGCCACAAACAATAGGATTGAGCCTGAAATTCTTGACAGCCTCCGCGCGGACTCACGCAGCAATCCGCTGCTGAACATGATATTCCACCGCCTGGAGATTGTTTCATGGCTGGGACGTGATGATCATAACGCCGAGCTGTATGCCACAACTCAGAATCCCGAGTCAGACCTTGAAGGAGCCCTGGCCCGCATGGTGCTGTCATTCAATATGCTCCGTGATGATGACGGGGCGGAAAGCACCGTTTGCGCAGGTCTGAGGGAGAACATAAAGAACAAGCTCAATATCAACAGCGAGAAGAAGGCCGGTAAATATTACGGTTCAGAATCCAAGTATCTTGAGTTCAAGACATCCATTGTCTTCCCCGCCACAGGTGCAGGAACAGAGCCGCAGCCCAATCCGGAGGCGCAGCAGTTCCACATCCTCAGCCGAATTGCCGGTCTGCTCAATTCAGCGGGCGGCAGACTTTACCTCGGTGTTAATAATGACGGTTACGCCGTGGGTCTCCATGATGATTTCAAGTATTACGAGCGTCACCGCGCACAGTTGGGTAACCGCCTGATGAGCATCAATAACGGGGATAATCTATGTGTGTTCATTGAGAACCTTATCCATGAAACTTTCGGCGCCAAGGTCAGCCGTAAGATTGAGGTTTCAGCTGATGATGAGACTGATAAGGTGGTTATACAGATAAAGGTGGAGCAGAGCCTTGATCCTGTGCTTATTGACGGACGCCTGTTTGTGCGTCAGAGCGGTCAGGCAACACGTGAATATCATGGCGCTGACATTCAGGAATTTATAAATGAACGCGCAGCACAGCGGGCGGAACAGACTGCCGTGATGCAGGAAACTCAGGCGGTGGAAGAGCCCCAACCTGTTAAACCCGTTACTGTTACACCGGCTCCGGAACCAAAGCCCGTTCAGGAAGAAGAGGGCCCGGCTCAGCGCACTCAGCTCCAGCTGAGCCGCTGGCGCCCAAATGCGCTCCATGAATATGATGCGGATTACGTGGAACCCTTCGGTTACCTTTACTTTACCGGTGAGAATACCCTGAGCTTCTCCAAGCAGGACCTCTATCTGGAACAGGATCCGGACAGCCGCGGTGTACTCATCATTCCTCATGAACTCAAGGACGGACTGCTGCTGATGGCTTTCAAGGGTGAGAAAGTAATAAAGATTCCCCTGGCTGAGATTTATGAGCGCGGTGACAATATTGCTCTGTCCCATAACGCAGATAATGAGCTCCAGTTTGTGGCCGTTGCCTCCAAGGATGACGGACTGCTCAGTGTGGTGGCTGATAACAACGGCACTCTGTGGAAACGGGCATTCCCCCTGGCGCAGATTGAGAACGGACACCTGAATTCCGTCCCCAAGCGACTTCTTGATGCGGCCGTGAACCACTCAGTGGCCTGGGAGGTGATTGATGGCTCCGCAATGGAAAACTTCTCTGACTGCATGTCTGAGAAAGTAGGTGCCCGTAAAATCGGATCCTCCCTGCGTGTGCGTGAGGGAGATGAACGTGCTGCTGAGAAAATCAAGGAACTTTCTGCCATATGCGCTCCGGCACGATGAAACCCCTGTTCTCCGTAATCACTGTCTGCCGCAATTGCCGTCAGGAGCTTGAACGCACCCTGAAAAGTGTAGCAGGTCAGTCTTACACTGATTATGAGCATTATGTGGTGGACGGGAACAGTACTGACGGCACGGTGGAGCTCCTGAAGAATTTTGAAAATCCCCGCCTGAAATTTGTCTCCGAGCCGGACAGCGGTATTTATGACGCCATGAACAAGGGCATGAGCCTTACCTCCGGCAAATACCTTATCTTCCTCAATGCCGGAGATACATTCCATAACAGCGAGGTATTGGCAGCTTACGCCGCCGCAATCCGGATGAACAGCAGTCCCGGCATTGTGTACGGCCAGACCGTTATTGTTGACTCGGCAGGCAGGTATCTGCGTCCCCGCCATTTCACCGCCCCGGATGTGCTGACATTTGACAGCTTCCGCAGCGGCATGCTGGTATGCCACCAGGCCATGGCCGTCCTGCGCAGGATTGCTCCTCCGTATGACACACGCTTCCGTTTCTCTGCTGATTTCAACTGGGTTATACAATGCCTCCAGCACTCACGGCTCAACGTAAGCCTCGGTGACACGGTTGTGGCTGATTACCTTGATGGAGGCGCCACAACCAGGAACCGCCTGCGTTCCCTCACTGAGCGTTTCCGCATAATGTGCCGCTATTATGGGGTACTCCCCACTGTGGCGCGTCACTGTGCGTTTGTTATCCGGGCCATTAAAAGAAACAACTGATGATACTGCTTAATACAACCTTTGCGGTTGACCCGGCACTTGAAAATGTGGTCACCGCCTTTCTCAAACAGACATATATACCGGCCGCTCTGGCAGGCGGCATGACAGCTCCCCTGCTCACACGTATGCGCATGGACCCCACGGCACAGGAAGAGCAGGCAGTCTGTCTGGCACTGCAGCTCCGTGCTCCCTCTCTGGAGGTGGAAAGAATTTTTGTGGACAATATCCGCCCCGGCCTGTACGGTCAGATTTCCGAACAGTGGGGTATGGGTGTGGCAATGTTTGACTCTGCTCTGGAAGTTATCCATGGATGAGGCCGTTAAAGGTTTTGACCGCGTGATTGTGGGAATTGACCCCGGTACCAATATGATGGGGTACGGCCTGCTGGGCGTCAACGGCAAGAAGCCCGTGCTTATTGCCATGGGTGTCATTGAGCTTCACAAACTCGGGGATCCTTACCTGCGCCTGGGCAGGATATTTGAGCGCGTCACCATGCTGGCGGAGCAGTACTGCCCGGATGAAATGGCCATTGAAGCCCCTTTCTTCGGCAAGAACGTGCAGTCCATGCTCAAACTCGGGCGTGCACAGGGTGTGGCGATAGCTGCTGCTATTTCCCGTCAGATTCCTGTAACCGAGTATGAACCCCGCAAGATAAAAATGGCCATAACCGGAAACGGCGGAGCCTCAAAGGAGCAGGTAAAGGAAATGCTCAGGCGCATCCTTGGCATACGTCCTGAACAGTTCCTGCCACAGTTGGATGCCACTGACGCCCTGGCGGCAGCACTCTGCCACTTTTATGAATCCGAGCGCCCTCAGCTTCCCAAGGGCCCGGCTAACTGGAAGGAATACATTGCCCGGAATCCCGGTAAAGTTTCCGGCCTCTGATTTTTATTATTTAACCTGTAATCTTAACCCGTAATGACTTCAGCCGCTGAACGCATAAATGAACTGAGGAACCTCCTCCACAGATATAATCATGAATATTATGTGATGAACTCACCCACGGTGAGTGATTTTGAGTTTGACGCCCTGATGCGTGAACTTCAGGAGCTTGAACAGGAAAATCCTCAGTACGCTGACCCCAATTCCCCAACTCAGCGTGTCGGCTCCGACCTCACCAAGGGTTTTGAGCAGGTTCCACATATTTTCCCAATGCTTTCCCTGGCCAACACATATTCCATTGATGATGTGGACGCCTGGTTCAGGCGCATCGATGAAGCTCTGTACGGGCAGAAGTTCGGGATTGTGGGTGAATTGAAATTTGACGGCACCGGGATTTCCCTCATTTATGAGAACGGGCGTCTTGTCCGCGCCGTAACCCGCGGTGACGGCACTTACGGAGATGATGTGACAGCCAATGTCCGCACCATCCGCAGCATTCCCCTCCAGCTGCAGGGTGATGATTTTCCGTCCTTCTTTGAGATTCGCGGAGAAATAGTCCTTCCATGGGCAGCTTTTGAACGGCTCAACGCTGAACGTGAGGCTGCCGGTGAGGCTCCTTTTGCCAATCCCCGTAATGCCGCTGCAGGAACTCTCAAGATGCTCAATCCCGCTGAGGTGGGTCGCCGCGGTCTGGATGCGTATCTGTACTATCTTTTGGGTGACAACCTGCCTTATGATAATCATTATGATAACATGCTGGCAGCCCGCCGCTGGGGTTTCAAGGTCAGTGAGGCCATGACCCTGATGCACTCCCTCTCTGAGGTGGATGCTTTTATTGCACACTGGGACAGCGCCCGTAAGGAACTGCCGGTGGCCACTGACGGCCTGGTCTTCAAGGTCAATTCTCTGCGTCAGCAGCTCAACTTAGGTTTTACCGCCAAGAGTCCGCGCTGGGCTGTCGCATACAAGTTTGCCGCAGAGCGCGCCGCCACTCGCCTCCGTTTTGTTTCTTTTGAGGTGGGACGTATGGGCATTGTGACCCCGGTGGCCAATCTTGAACCCGTCCTTCTTTCAGGAACGGTGGTAAAACGTGCTTCAATGCATAATGCAGACATAATGCGCGCCCTTGACATCCATGAACATGACATGCTGTATGTGGAAAAAGGAGGAGAAATTATCCCCAAGATAACCGGAGTGGTCCTCAAGGACAGACTCCCTGATGCACCCGCAGTTGAGTTTGTCACTCACTGCCCGGCCTGCGGAACTCCGCTGGTGCGCGTTGAGGGTGAAGCCGCATGGATCTGTCCCAACCGTATGGGGTGTCCTCCGCAGATAATGGGGCGCATTGAGCATTATGTGGGCCGCAAGATGATGAACATTGACGGATTAGGGGAGGAGAGTGTGGAGCTCCTTGTAAACCTGGGTCTCCTCACGGATATTGCTGACATATATAATCTGAAAAAATCTGACCTGGCCGCACTTCCCGGCTGGGGAGAAAAGAGCGCAGAAAAGGTGATGGACGGAATTGCAGCCTCGCTTACAGTGCCGTTTGAAAGGGTGGTGTACTCTCTGTCAATTCCATATGTGGGAGAAACCACGGCCAAGAAAGTGGCCCGGGCTGCCGGAAGCATGGAACGCCTCATGCAGATGAGTCTTCCTGAACTGGAGGCAATTGAGGACGTTGGTCCACGCATAGCCCTATCCATCCGTGAGTACCTTGACTCTGAGGAAAACCGCCGGATAATTGAACGCCTTGCAGCCGCAGGTGTGCGCATGGAAGCCGAGCAAACCGCAGATGCAGCTCCAGTCAGTGATACGTTGGCAGGTAAGACATTTGTAATCAGCGGAGTATTCTCACGTCACAGCCGTGACCAGTACAAGGACATGATTGAGGCGCACGGGGGTAAGAACGTAGGTTCCGTCTCTAAAAAGACTGATTACATTCTGGCCGGTGAAAACATGGGACCGGCAAAACTTGAAAAGGCCAAATCACTCGGAATCAAAATCATTGATGAACTTGAATTCCTCAAAATGATAGGAGCCGAGTAATCAGAGTATCAGTTTTTCTTCCGCTTTGGATTGGCAGGGAACCAGCCGCGCCGGACGCGTTCTTCCTGTTCGTTCACCTCGCCTATTCCCCAGAAACTGCTGAACGCCGTAACACCCAATATAACTGACCAGAACAGACTGTCTGTCATCAGACTGCCTGCCAGGGTGGCTATGCCCATGCCGGCAAAGATATAACGTGTAACATGCTTGCCCAGATAATATTCGCCCTTGATTACCAGGGGGTGAAACAGGCCTATTATCAGGAATGTGGCCAGGCCTATGCCTATGCCGTAAAGATGGTATTGTGTCAGAAATTCTTCCATTGCATTGTGTGGTTTGGTTTACAAATTTACGCAAAAATTCTGATAGAGAAAAAAAGAAGGCGCGCGTCTTCACGACGAACGCCTTCGCGGGGATTGTTTGGGGTTCCGTTTTGTTCCGGAACCCCGAGGGGAATATTAATGAAATTTTTTTATTCTTCGTTGAGGAGTTCCAGCATCTTGATGGCTGATTCCGGAATGCGGGTACCGGGGCCGAAGATGGCTGCAACGCCTGCCTTGTACAGGAAGTCATAGTCCTGAGCGGGAATTACACCGCCGGCAGTTACCATGATGTCCTCACGTCCGAGTTTACGCAGCTCCTCAATTACCTGGGGCACAAGGGTCTTGTGTCCGGCGGCAAGGGAGGATACGCCGAGGATGTGAACGTCGTTCTCCACTGCCTGACGGGCTGCTTCAGCGGGGGTCTGGAACAGCGGACCCATGTCAACGTCAAAGCCGCAGTCTGCATAACCGGTGGCTACAACCTTGGCGCCGCGGTCATGACCGTCCTGGCCCATCTTGGCAATCATTATACGGGGCTGACGGCCCTCGCGTTTGGCGAACTCGGCGCACATCTGCTGGGCGCGCTCAAAGTCCGGATCTTTTGAAGTTTCTGATGAATACACGCCTGATATTGTTCTGATAGCAGCTTTATAACGGCCTACGACCTCTTCGCAGGCATCTGAAATCTCACCCAGTGTTGCACGGTGACCGGCTGCCTTGACGGCAAGGTCAAGGAGGTTACCCTCGCCTGTGCGTACACATTCTGTGATGGCGGCCAGGTCTGCCTTGACCTGTTCTTCATCACGTTTGGCCTTGACTTCATTGAGGCGCTCTATCTGTTCACGGCGTACCTCGGTATTGTCAATTTCCAGAATATCAATAGGATCTTCGTGATCAAGACGATACTTGTTGATACCCACGATGGTCTGACGGCCTGAGTCAATGCGGG
>CAZNBD010000052.1:0-12565 GCA_964571405.1 uncultured Bacteroides sp.
TGACCAGTTCCAGGCTGCCGGAGGCTCAATGATAATGATTGCCAAGGGCAACCGCAGCAAGGCCGTGACAGACGCCTGCCAGAAGCATGGAGGATTCTACTTAGGTTCCATCGGCGGACCCGCTGCAATCCTGGCTCAGAACTCAATCAAGAGCGTTGAGCTGCTTGAATATCCGGAACTCGGCATGGAGGCCATCTGGAAAATTGAAGTTGAGGACTTCCCCGCTTTCATTCTGGTGGATGACAAGGGCAACGACTTCTTCACCCAGATTGCCGAGAAATGTAAAGGCTGCGCAATCAACAAGTAAGTCATACACAGAAAGACAATAACCCTTACGCCCCGCAGCCTTTCCCCACACGGGGTGGACTGCGGGGCTCTATTATTTACAAAACATGGCCAAAAGTTGTTCTCTTTTTTCTCTGATGTTAATCTCACTGCTGTCAATGCTTTTTACAGAGCGCACCTCCGGAACGGAAATTTCGGAACCTGACTTTGCGTTCCCCGTTACTGTGATAAATGAGTCAGAGGAATTGCTGCGTACGGCAGACAGCCAGGCACCAGAGCAGGCAGCAGTTACGCGTCTGCTCGCCACTATGCAGTTATGCCGCGCCCGCACTGAGATTGACCCTGACAGCATTTATTCCCTCCCCTCATTCATTGCCGGGCAGACAGAAAAGATGAACGGCTATCCCGCAGGACAGGCCATGATGACCCTGCTTAACGCACGGATTCTCAACAATATTTATCGGAACGATTCTTACCGTATAGATCAGGTAAGCGCTCCGCTCACACCCCTGCCTGAGGATGTGAGGTTATGGAGCGCACAGCAGTTCACAAACCGGATTGAAGAGCTTGTAAATGAAGCGTTAGCCCTTGCACATGGGCAGGAAGTTCCTCTTTCAGTATTCAATTCATGCCTTGATATTGACCCCATTGTAGAACAATATCTGGGGACGGTCTATAATTTCATTTGCCTGGAGAGTGTAAGACTAAGCTGGAATGTAAGCACTGTTGAGGATAATCTCGACCGCCTTCTTGAACTCTCAGGCGCCGCTCCTCAGAAATACTTATGGTATTATCTTTGCTGTCATAATTTTAACACACTCTCCGAAATATATGCTCAGAATGAGACTGATGCAATGGCCCAACTGATTCTGCTTGGCATGCTGGGCAGCAGTGAAGATGAATCAGATTCTGAAGAAATAAGTGTTGATTATGATGATCTTGAAAGTTATGAAACCACTTCAAGGATTCAAGATGCCCGCAGAACCATTAAACTTATTGAAGTACTGACACAAAATATCAGACAACAACCATCCGGCCCCCTCACATCCCGCCTCCAGGAAGCCGTCAATAAATTGCATAAACCCGTAGCGCTGGGCCATGTACTTAAGCTGTACTCTCCTCAGTCTGAGATTACATTAAAAGGCCATTATCTTTTCTGCCCATCCCTGAAGGTGAAGCTTTACCGTTTGCCCGAGTCATTCTCAGACAATTATATAGGAAAGGAAAGATTAGTAAATCTCCCCTGTGTTTTCTCCGGTACTATTGAGACCCGGCCGGATAGTCTGGCAATGTTTACGTATACCATTCCGCCGGTGGAGACCGGTATATATGCTCTCACACTTCAGGCCAATGACTCAACAGTTTCCAGGCCGGCTGTGTTGACTGTATCTCCTGCAGTGGGAATTTCCCTTGGAGGAAGCAGTTATGATGGCGTTGTGACCATGGAGCCTATTACGGGTAAACCTGTTGGCGGGATTACAGTTTTGTCCCGAAAGAATGACAGAACTCCTGCTGCAACTCAAGGCAATACGGACTCCAAAGGATTTCTTGCATTACATTTTGATGAAAACGGAGGCCACAATATATTAAGTTTTTCACAGAACGGGAGAGCTCTGCCGGGCACTTTAAATTTAGGGATATATTCACAGTTAAAGAATACCAATCCCACAGAATCAAATGTCTTAATTATTACGGACCGAAAGCTTTATCATCCCGGTGATACAGTTCAATGGGCTGTTATAGCCGCGCGGGAAAACAACGGAAACCGACATCCCCTGACAGAAACAGACATCAATCTCATTTTCTATAATGCCAATCATGAGGAAATTGATACAGTACAGGTGCGCACAGACCGCATGGGCCGTGCGTACGGTTCATTTGCAATACCCCGCGAAGGCTTGACAGGAACATTCGGCATCCGCTGCAAGGGCCCGGAGCACACACTCGCTTACCGGAGCATAACTGTGAGTGACTTCCGTATGCCCGTCTTTGAACTGACGGACTGCTCTGTGGAAAGGGATGTCCCCTCCCGCGGAGACGTCACTGTCACCGGTCACGCCGTCTCTTTTGCCGGAATGAATATTATAGGGGCCGATGTTACAGTGACTGTCAACGAGGCTTACCGTGCCTGGCGCTTCCGGAGCGGGCGAATGCTCGGGCAGGTTGATAGCATTACTGATGAAGCCGGTTTATTCAGAGTGGTAATTCCGGCGGATTTGCTCAGTACAGGGGACGGAGCTTATATGGCGCAGATTACCATAACCTCCGCTGCCGGAGAAACAGCAGAGGAAACAGTTCCCTTCACCACCGGACGGCCTTACACATTGAAACTTATTTCCGATTCACCCATGGATGCCTCCGCACCACTGCCGCTCCAAGTTATGGCTTATGATCCCAATGGTGAAAATGTTCCGGTCAGGTTCACATGGCAACTGCTCAACCGTAACAGACAGGAATGTCTGAATGGAACCGGAGCCTCCGGCGTTGTCCTTGATATAAATGCGTCGGCATTGGAGGCCGGGAAGTATTATTTCAAGGCCATCCCTGAAGACAGCACACTGGCAGACCCGCTTTCAGGGGCGGAAATTGTAATTTATAACCGTGACCGCAATCTCGTGCCGGACCTCGGGAGTCCCCTCTTCATTCCCTCAGAAAACGTAACGGTTGACCGGCGAGGACGGGGCGAAGTTATCATTGGCGTGGCTGCTGAGGAAGCTTGGGTATATAACGCCTATTCAACTGAACTATCCCGAACAAATCCTGAGGTGAAACGTCTGCGCCGAGGTTTCCACTCCATTAAAATCACCGGAATTACAGAGGAAACTCAACTTTCAATCTTTACCGTTAAAAACGGGTATTCATATTCAGAAGAAGTCCGGATACAAGTGCCCGCACCTGTCCGTCCTTCAATTGTAGCCTCCTCCTTCCGGGACAATCTGCTGCCGGGCAGCCCTGAGCGCTGGACCTTCCGCCTGTGCAATGCCGACGGCTCCAACGTAATTCCGGCCGCAATGGTGGCTCGCATGTACAACCGCGCACTGGACCTTATCAGTCCGGCTGATTTTCCGCGCGGATTCTCATTCCTCCATCCACGCTCACAGCTCAGAGTTTCTTCACCCGTTAATTTGAACGGCACAAACGCTCTGTATGTAAATGGCGTGAATTATATAGATCATACCCTTCCCATGCCTTCTCTGAGATATTTGCCTTTGTTTTTTAGGATATACGGAGCCAGAAACTATACAACCATGTTGAAGGCAAGTGCAATGGTGAGCGATGAGGCTGAAATGATGGATATGGATTTAGAAGAGGAAGTCGGTGCCCCGGAAATAGCTGCCACAGAAGCCGGTGCCGGCACTGAGGAAGGGAACTCTGAGAACGTTATTCCTCAGATAAAATTCCGTCCTGCGGAAATTCTCCAGGCTTTCTTCCGGCCGGACATTGTCACGGATGAACAGGGCAATATGGTAATTGAATTTACCGTGCCTGAGGCCAACGGCAGCTGGAATTTCCAGGCTCTGGCATGGGACAGCTCCGTTGAATGTGCTGATTTCAAAGCTGAAATTATTACGTCCAAGCCCGTTATGGTTCAGCCCAACATGCCGCGTTTCCTCAGACAGGGAGATACCGCCCGCCTCATGGCCACAGTCTTCAACAATTCATCTGCAGAAACTTCCGTAACAGCCCGTATTGAGGTTTATGATTTTGACTCTGAACAGATACTTTTCAGCAGTGAAAATCAGATTACCATTCCGGCCGGAATGAGCGGCGTATGCTCACTTGATATTGAGGTACCGGTTTCAACCGCGGCCTTGGGTTACCGCGTTTACGCCATCACAGAGGACTTTTCTGACGGTGAGCGTGGGGCCATCCCCGTGCTTGAAGCTGCCCAGACCGTGATTGACTCGCATGAATTTTATATCAATCCGTCAGATTCAGTTCCGGCAGACATCTCCGTTCCGGCAGAACCCGGAATGACATATACCCTTGAGTTCTGTAACAATCCCATATGGCTTGCCGTAAAGGCCTTAAGAGGTATCAACTCAGAGGTACCCACCACCTCCAGCGCCCTAAACTCACAGCTGTTCTCCCTTTTGGCCGGTGCATACCTGGCGGAACAGAACCCGGTACTGGCACGTACTGTAAATGCCTGGGCCGAGAGCCCAGACAATCAGGCTCTCATCTCCATGCTTCAACGTAATGAGGAACTGAAGCAGCTCATGCTGGGCAGTACGCCTTGGATTGATGCGGCACGCGATAACAATTTGCGCATGGCATCCCTGTGCCAGCTCTTTGATGCGGATGCCAATGCGGCGGCCGTGAACAAGCGGGTGGAACAGCTCTCCTCACTTCAGAACCCTGACGGCGGTATCCGCTGGGCACCCTGCTGGGAGGTTTCCTCTGTGTGGGCAACCGAGAACTTCCTCATTACAATGGCAATGGCTGAAAGTCTGGAAATTCCTCTGGGTTCCGACCTTGAGCCTATTGTGGAGCAGGCCTTCAGCTATCTGTGCAGCCGCCTGGACAACAGCAATTCTGACGCCACTGATTATGTCTTCACCCTCATCAGCGCTCTCATGCCTGATCAGGATGTGACAGGAGCAGGGCGCCGCGTAATATCAAATACCGTGGCTGATATAGAAAGGAACTGGCGCAATCATTCTATCTATTACAAGGCATTTGATATAATGATACTCACAGCCACAGGACATCAATCTCAGGCCCGGACTATATTCCGCTCCATAGAACAGTTTGCGGTTACAAGTCCGGATATGGGAATGAGTTTCCCCTCTGTGGAAGATATACGTATTTACGCCACCATCATGCAGGCATACAAGGCCATGGACGCCCCTGCCAGCCGGATGGATGCCATGAGGCAGTGGGTGGTGCTCCGCAGTCAGGTAAGTGATGATTTAGGGGCATGGAATCCTGATTATGTAATAGCTTCCCTGCTGCTGAGCGGAACAGACTGGACCGCCGCCACACCTGAAGCTCACATCACTGTCAACGGTCAGCCACTCCGGGTATCTGAAATGGAAACTGCCACCGGATATTTCACAGCCCCGGTTTCGCCCGCAGGAAATCATATTGAGGTGACAGTAACACCCAACGGACAGACACCCTCTTTCGGGGCTCTGATAGGTACAGGAAAAGTCGCCATGAGTTCCATTGAAGCACGTCCCGGACATGACATTTCCATTGACAAGCGCATACTGGTAATGCGAGACAATCAATGGGTTGAAACAGACTCCCTCCTTCTTGGAGAACGAGCCCGCGTACAGCTGACCCTGCGCACCGCAAGGGATTTACAGTACGTCACCATCACTGACCTGCGCGCTGCAACATTCGCACCCGTGGAGCAACTTCCCCGCTATCTCTTCCAGGGAGGTCTGTTCTATTACCGCGAGAACCGCAACGCCTCCACAAACGTTTTTATCAATGAACTCCCGGCGGGAGTTTACATCATAGAATATGACATGACCGCAGCCGTCAGCGGAACTTTCTCTGCAGGAACCGCAACGGTCCAGAGCCAGTATGCTCCGGAAATAACAGCCCGTTCCGGCTCGGCCATCATTAATGTAAACAATAGACAATGAACACACATGACAAAAGCTCCATCCCCGTTCTGTTACTGGCCGGGTACTTGGGAGCAGGAAAAACAACTCTTCTCAACCGCATACTTAATAACCGCCAGGGCATACGCTTTGCAGTGATTGTCAATGACCTTGGCGAAGTAAATATTGACGCAGAACTGATTGCCCGCGGAGGTGTTGTGGGCAAGGATCCCGATGCTCCTGACCTTGTGGCACTTCAGAACGGATGCATATGCTGTACCCTGCAGACAGACCTTATCCGTCAGCTCCAGGATCTCTGTGACCCCGCCAGATTTGACTATATTGTAATAGAGGCAAGCGGAATATGTGATCCTGCTCCGATTGCCAACACTATCCAGTCCATGAGCGTGAGTCCCGCGCCCAAGGGACGTGTGGTGCCTCGCCTTGACTGCATTGTGGCCATGGTTGACGCACTGCGGCTCAAGGATGAATTTGACGGTGGACGGGATATTGTCAAGGCCAATGCCGAGGATGAAGAAGATATCGCCAATCTTCTGGCCCAGCAGATTGAGTTCTGCAATATTGTAATCCTCAACAAGAAAGATCTGGTCAGCGAGGAGGAACTGAGGCAGATTCACCGTATTATCCGTGAAATCCAGCCCAAGGCTGAGATTATAGAGACCTCACACGCTGATGTCCCCCTTGACAAACTGCTCAATACTCACCTGTTTGATTTTGAGAAGGTGGCCACATCCGCCCGTTGGGTGCAGGAAATTGAGAGCGAACACCACCATGATGAACATGAACATCATCATGAGCACCACCATGAGCACGAACACGAGCATGAGCACGGTGAGAACTGTCACTGCGGACACTGCCATCATCACCACGACCATGACCACGGGGAGGCTGATGAGTTTGGGGTCTCCACTTTTGTGTACTTCCGCAGACAGCCTTTTGACTTCAACAAATTCGATTATCTGGCCGACCACTGGCCCGCAGGTATAATTCGCTCAAAAGGTGTGCTTTACTTTTCCCATAACCGGGATATGAGTATTCTCTTTGAACAGGCCGGACGCCAGAAAGAAATCAAGGAAGCAGGCCTGTGGCTGGCCACAGCACCCAAGGATGAACTGGAGATGATGGCACGTCAGGATCCTTCAATACTGCGCGACTGGGATCCCAAATATGGTGACAGAATGATCAAGCTGGCCATAATAGGACGTGGAATGGACAAGCAGGCCATCATAGACGCACTGGATGCCTGCCTGGTAAAATAAATTTTCTCAAATATCTTCCAGATCCGAGATGGAGCGCAGAGTAAACTGCTGCGCTTCAGGATCTGCGCCGAACCCATATGCCGCCCAGGCAAAATCTATGCCGGCGGCATGTGCGGAGGTGCAATCACCCGGGGTATCTCCCACGTAGAGAGCCTTCCCCGGATGGTGCGCTTCAATTATCTGACGGATATTGTCAGCTTTTTCCAGGCCGTTAAGCCCAATGCTGCGCCAGTCCTCTATCAAGTCTGACAGGCCGGTAAAGCGCAGAAAGTTGGGTATGCCCTCGGCTCCGCAGTTGCTCACCATAAACAGGCGCGCACCTCTTTTGCGGAGATTCTCCAGTGTTTGCCTCACCCCGGGATAAACCTTGCCTCCGAGAACAGGCATCATCAGAGCCTCGTTCCGCTTGAGCTCCACCATAAAAGCATCCGTATCTGAAATTTTTCCAATCAGGCGGTCAAAAATCTCCGGAAGTGGCATACCCATCAGCGGAGCCAGTTTTTCACGCGTCACCTGCGGGGCATTCACACCCAGGGAATCAATGGTGCGGTTCCACACAGCCGCGTAACTGTCAACGGCATCCCACAGGGTACCGTCCATGTCAAAGATATAAGCTGAGTACGGCAGGCTGCTCATTCTGTTTCCGGTATAAATGTGAGGCCAATGCGCTCTATGTGTTTCACTGTGTCAGGACGCATTATATGTCTGAGAGTAAGTACTGAAGGACGCGGAAGTGTATAGGCCTTGCTCAGTGTGTCCGTCAGTGAGACTGAAGGACCGGATCCGCTGCCGCGCCAGTTCCCGTAAATATCGGACATTATTATATTAAAGGTGTCACGCACCACCACAGAGTCCGCCGGGCGGTAAGAAAGCTCCAGCCAGAGGTTCCGGTAACGGTAATTGTCCGCATGCCTCAGTGACAGCACCAGAGTTCCGGTCTGCTCCTGTACTCCGGAGAGGGAATCCACATCTATTGTCAGTACGGCATCGTAATCCCAACCGTCCGCATCCACCGGCATGAAGGTTGAGAACTCTCCCGGCACTGACTCCCGGCAAGAGCCTACGGTCAGCGCCAGAATGCTCAGCAAGGTTAAGAAAAATAACGCACGGAGGCTCATTCTGATTTGGCTTTATCCTTGTTATTGTTTCCCCGGTGCTTATTGTTCCTGTTATTGGGGCGCGGCTTGTTCTCCTTCTGCTTGGGACGCTGGTCCTGCTGCTTTGGGCGCTGCTCCTGCTGCTGTTTTTCCTGCTGTTTTTCCTGCGGGACGTCCTTGCGGGCCTTGGAACCGTTCTTCTTTTTCTTCTTTTTGGCCTTGTCAAAGCGTGTGAGATCACCCTGGCCGAGGATGTCCCCGAATTCAGCCTTGGGCTTTTCTTTCTCCTGGCCGTCAGGCAGCAGTGTCAGGGGCTTCTCACCGGCCTTGTTCATGGCAATAATCTCAAATACCCTGTCGGCAGATATGGTAACCAGGTTGGCGGCCATGTTCTTGTCCGTGGAGTATGTGATCATGCGGTGGAACAGGTCTGTCTTGAAGTGGAAGTAAGTGGCATCAGCCGTCTCCAGATGCACCTCTCGCGGGGGCATGCGCTTGGATGCCTCCAGGTATGCGTCCACCTCAAAGTTGAGACAGCACTTGAGCTTGGCACACTGGCCGGCAAGTTTCTGTGGATTAAGGGAAATATCCTGGTAACGAGCAGCGCTGGTGGCCACGCTGACAAAATTTGTCATCCACTGGCTGCAGCACAGCGGACGCCCGCACGGGCCTATTCCGCCTATGCGTCCGGCCTCCTGACGCGCACCGATCTGCTTCATTTCAATGCGCACCTTGAAGGTCTCAGCCAACACCTTGATGAGCTGCCTGAAGTCAACGCGCTCATCTGCGATATAATAGAAGATAGCCTTGTTGCCGTCACCCTGATACTCAACATCACCTATCTTCATGTTGAGGTTCAGGCTCTCCGCAATCTTGCGTGCGCGGATCATGGTATCTTCCTCACGGGCCCGGGCCTCGTTGAACTTCTCAATGTCACCCTCCTTGGCCTTGCGGAACACTCGTTTCACCTCTGACAGGTCACGGTTCCTGAGGGCACGGCGCATACGCAGCTCCGCCAGGACACCCGTCAGAGTAACGGTGCCTATATCATGACCGGGGGAAGCCTCTACGGCCACAAGATCTCCGGGCTCAAGCTCCAGGTTGAGGCTGTTGCGGTAATACCCCTTGCGGGTATTCTTGAACTGCACCTCAACGTACTCGCTGCCGGCAAAACCGCCCGGAATATCATCCAGATAATTGAAGCTGTGGAGCTTATTGCGCTGACAGTCTCCACAGTTGTTTTTTGGACAACTCATTTCTTACTTGGCAAAAGCCACAGAACGGGTTTCTCTGATAACTGTAATCTTGACCTGACCGGGATATGTCATCTCATCCTGGATACGGCGGGCAATTTCAGCCGAGAGTTTTTCTGTCTCTGCATCATCAATCTTATCGGCACCCACAATCACGCGCAGCTCACGTCCGGCCTGAATGGCATATGTCTTGACCACTCCCGGATAAGAAAGAGCCAACTGCTCCAGGTCATTAAGGCGCTTGATGTAAGCCTCTACAATCTCACGGCGTGCGCCGGGACGGGCTCCGGAAATGGCATCACACACCTGCACGATGGGTGCCAAAAGGGAGGTCTGCTCCATCTCATCATGGTGGGCTCCGATGGCATTGCAGATTTCAGGCTTTTCCTTATACTTCTCCGCCAGCTTCATACCCAGGATTGCGTGCGGCAGTTCAGGTTCCTCATCAGGCACCTTGCCTATGTCATGGAGGAGACCGGCGCGGCGGGCTTTCTTGGGATTAAGTCCAAGCTCTGAAGCCATTACGGCGCAGAGGTTGGCAGTCTCACGGCTGTGCTGGAGCAGGTTCTGTCCGTAACTTGAGCGATACTTCATCTTGCCCACCAGGCGGATAAGTTCCGGATGCAGGCCATGGATACCAAGGTCTATGCAGGTGCGCTGACCTGTCTCAATTATCTCCTGCTCAATCTGCTTGCGGACCTTGCTCACAACCTCCTCAATACGAGCCGGATGTATGCGTCCGTCGGCCACAAGCTGATGCAGGGCGAGGCGTGCGATCTCACGGCGCACGGGGTCAAAACCGGAAAGGACAATAGCCTCAGGGGTGTCATCAACAATGATTTCAATACCTGTGGCAGCCTCCAGGGCGCGGATGTTGCGGCCCTCGCGGCCTATGATGCGGCCCTTGATTTCATCTGAATCAATATGGAAGACGGTAACGGAATTCTCAATGGCCGTTTCTGTGGCCACACGCTGAATAGACTGAACCACAATGCGTTTAGCCTCCTTGTTGGCCGTCATCTTGGCGTCATCCATTATATCGTTGATATAAGAGGCGGCAGCAGTCTTGGCCTCATCCTTGAGGCTCTCTATCAGTTTTTCCTTTGCCTCGGCAGAAGAAAGTCCGGAGATGTGTTCCAACATATTCTGCGCCTTGGCGTGGAGCTCATCCACCTGTGCCTGCCGGGCTGCAAGTGCTTCATGCTGAGCCTCAAGGCCCTGACGGACAGAGTCAAGTTCATTACGAGTACGCTGATTCTCGCTCTGCTGCTGATTGAGCTGGAGCTCACGCTGCTTGAGCTTACCCTCAATGCTCTGGATTTTTGACTGGCGCTGGCTGGCGGCCTTCTCGCTCTCGGAGGTAATGCGGAGTGCCTCAGCCTTGCCCTCCAGGATCTGTTTTTCTTTAAGGTTTTCTGCTTCTTTCCGGGCGTCTGCCAGTATGACATTGGCCTGGGAGTGTGCGTTCTTACGCTGTACATTATTGGTAATGAGCATGGTAATCACTGCGGTGATTACTATGGCGCCTATTACCAGTACGATTGTTAAAAGTCCCATGGATATAAGTTATAATCAAGGGTTTAAGTGTGAATAAAGATGTTGCGGCGGGATACCGGCGCTTGTTATGGGACTCATGCAGGGGATACAGGCTCCCCCTTTACCTTATGGTGATGTGCCCGCAGGGAGGCACCATGTCTTGTTCAGAATGTGCCGGCAAGGAGCTTGTCAAGCTCTTTCTCAAATGAGGCCAGCAGTTCTTCCTGGGAATTGATTAAGCGGGTACGGCTGTAATGCATTGTTGCATAATATAATGCAACCTTGGCAACAGCCACTTCCGTACTATCCGGAGTGGAGTTGCAGCACAGACGGCGCACGTGCTCGTTAATCTTGGCCATAACCTGACGGTAAAACGACTCTTCGTTCTCCGGAACAGGAATTACAAATGGCTCAATATCTGCTATTTTAACTGTTATCTTGTGTTCTTTTGCTGCATCCATAAGGCGGGGTTTCAAATATCACGCATCAAGTCTTCAACGCAGGTGTCGATTTCCCGCACTAACTCGGAAAGGTAAGCTCTGGCCCTGGCAGCCGCCTCTGTATCCGGTGCTATGGCTGCGCTCAGGCGGAGGTGTTCAACCTCCAGACGCAGGTGCTGGCTGGTGACGCGTTCAATCCGCAGTTCCTCCTCCAGCTGCTGTACCTTCTGTTCAAGATCCTGACGCAGTTGCTCCAGGGCCTTGTACCGCGTGGTGAGCAACTCGGCCTTCCGGCCAATTCGATTCAGCTGCTCTGCCAGGTCTGTTGCCATACTTTTTCCAAATTTTCACAAAAGTAACAATTATTCTCATACCCACCAAAAAAACTTTTCCCAACCCCCACAACTACCCCTCGTGTCCGTCCATAAAAAAGCCCGGAGAGTGCACACCATTCCCTATGCATTCTCCGGGCTTGAGGCAGTGGTTCCACTCCAATGAACTTCTGCCTGAGTTTTTGGCCGAAAGACTGTTTTCCCAGGACTGTCTCCGGCCGAGCGTTTGGCGAGATGAGACTGCGCACCATTCCCTATGCGGTCTCTGCCTATTATATATGTGTGCCGGCCTACCGGCTCCACGGGTTGGGGTGCCGCTTGGTGCACCCGCGCTCAGTTTTTTCAGTACGTCAATGTTCTCTGTGCATCAATTGTAGGGCATGATCCGGCTCTCCGGGTGCCACGCAGCTGATGCTCTGCGCGTCTCCTTGCGGGTACAAAGTTAGAGGCAGCGGCAGGCGAAATGTCCCAAATAAAGTAAAATTAAGACATTTTACATTTGTTAACACGCATGCGAAGCGAGCAGGAAAATTTTGGGAATCAACGGGATAGGGAGAGAAGGTTAGGGGTTTAAGGGATGTGGGATTATTATGGATGCGTCGGCTAATAATTCTGCGCTTATTGATAAAAGTGGATATATAATTGCATATATTCCATAAACATTGTAAATTTGCAGTAAAAATGGAATGGAGATAAATGGCAATGATGATGACGTGGCCCAAGGGTCTCTCATTAACGTTCAAGGTCCTGGCGGCTCACGCAGTCAGGACCTTGACGTTTTTCCTTG
>CAZNBD010000053.1:0-12534 GCA_964571405.1 uncultured Bacteroides sp.
TCAAAGAAAAAATTCATCAGGCAATGCACTGCTTGGTTCGGCATTTATAATCCTGGGTTACTTTGGATGCCGCCGTAACGTCTGGACTGTTGCCAAGAATACTTGGGAAAAAGGTCTCACTTACGCTTACCGTGACCGCAAAGACAAAAAACGTAACTTCCGTGCTCTCTGGATTCAGCGTATCAATGCTGCTGCCAGAATGCATGATCTGAGTTACTCCAAGCTGATGGGTCTTATCCACAAGAGTGGTATTGAAATGAACCGCAAGGTCCTGGCTGACCTCGCCCTCAACAACCCCCAGGCTTTTGCTGCAGTAGTTGAAAAAGTAAAGAACGCATAAACCTGCAGTTCAAACATCATAAAGGCCGTGTCCATTACCGGACGCGGCCTTTTTTCTGTCAGCGCATCGTTAATTCATGTTAAATTATATGCATCCCGACAGAGAAAAGGCATTTTTTCCTTACTTTTGTGTAAACTAATCGGCAATTTGTGAGTCTAAGATAATAAAACTGAGAACTAATGAAACATCTGAGCAAATTAATGACAATTCTGACGGCTGTGCTGCTCTGTGGCATGTTCCAGAGCGCAAGTGCTCAGGATGATGATGACGATCTGTATTACTCACCCGCCCGAGCCCGAGAGCAGGCGCGGCGTGATACTGAACGCGCTCAGGCGCAGGCAAATGCCGCCGGCCTGGGAAGCGCTGAACTGTATTCAGTGAGCACTCCCAATCCACTGAACATGGATGTTGACGCATATAACCGCCGCACTCAGCAGGCAGGTAATAACACAGCGGCAGCCTCTGCGCCTCAGCGTGCTGATTTCAGCGCCACAAGACGCATCGAGCGCTTCCATAATCCGGAAATTGTTTCAGGTTCAGGAGATACCACCCTGATGGAGTATTATTACTCCACTCCGGATGAAAAGACTGTAAATGTTTATGTGATAAATGAAGTAAGCGGTAACGGAGGATACAATCCATTCTACAATCCGTACTATTATCCTTACTATAACTACTATTACAATCCCTATTATCCCCCTACACTGAGCAGCTGGTACGGATGGAACAGTTTCTGGGGTCCGAGTCTGAGCTGGAGCTGGAACATAGGCCCCATATATGGCAGCTGGGGCTGGAATTCATGGTTTGATCCTTTCTGGGGTCCAAGCTGGGGATGGTCACCGGTGTGGTATCCGGTTTGTTATCCCGGACATAACCATCACTGGGGATACAATCGCCCCGGCGCAACACGTCCGCACCCTCAGCCTGTTAACAATTACAGACCCAATAACCGACCCGGCCATAGCTGGCGTCCGACCAACAGCGGCCACGCCACACTTCCCGGCCAGAGCTGGCGCCCCGGTAATATGGGACGTCCCGGTGATACACCCAACAGTGTGACACGTCCCGGCATGGTTTCCGGTTCATCCAATAACGATAACCGCGGCCGAAATAACTACAGCACCGGACAGAATTCTTCCAACAGCTATAGAAACAACGCCACTCAGACCACAAACCGGCGTAATACCAATAACAACAGCAATTCATACACCCGTCCCGGTAATAGCGGACGCAGCAATGGCAACAGCAGCGGATCTTACCGTTCTCCCGGCAGCGGCTCCCGCAGCACAGGTGGCGGTTCCCGCGGTACAGGCGGTGGCGGTGGTGGAAGCCGTGGCCGTGGCAGGTAATATGCGTAAACACTTGTGATTCCCACTTCTTAATAGAAAATCTGACTGATGAAAAAACTGATAAGCATAATGGCGGCCGCACTCCTTGCCGCCGGAGTATCTGAAACCAACGCCCAGAGTGCCATGGATGCGTATAGCATGTTAGGCACACAACTGCGAGGCTCTGCACGCTTTGTGGCAATGGGAGGTGCGTTCACTTCACTGGGCGGAGATCTGAGCTGTATGACTCAGAACCCTGCAGGCCTGGGTATTTACCGCCGCAGCGAAATTGGGCTGGGATTTGATGTCAGCATACGCGGTTATGAGGCAAAAACCGAGACCGGACAGTGGAAGACAAATCATACAAAAGCTTACTTTGACAACTTTGGGTATGTCGGCACTTCACGTCTGAACGGAGCATTACGCACCTTCAACTGGGGAGTGGGTTACAGCCGTCTTGCAGAGTTTGACCGTCGTTTCCACGGTTACAACCTTCCCACGTCCTCCTCTCTGAGCAACTACATCGCTTCCTATACTAACGGCATGGATTCCGGGGACCTTCTATTTGACAGAAGTTATAATCCTTACCTGGACTCCGATGCTGACTGGCTCTCCATCCTGGCGTATAACTCCTTCATGATAAACAATACCGGTACAAGCAATACAAACTACGCCGGCTTATACCAGAACGGCACCACCGGAGATGCAGAATACGATGTACGCGAGAGCGGTTATACAGATGAGTATAACATTGATTTTGCAGGAAATGTCTCTGACCTGGTTTACTGGGGCATAGGCGTGGGTATTGTGGACATGCAGTATAACAAGCAGATAAATTACAGCGAGAGCATGGCTGACGCCCTGATTTATGACGGCAACGGTGGAAATCTGGCAACAGGTAACGCCGGTTTTGCCCTCTACAATCAGCACTATACCTCCGGAACCGGAGCAAATATCAAATTCGGTGTGATTCTGCGTCCCATTGATATGCTCCGTGTTGGTTTTGCCGTCCACACTCCCACCTGGATGAGTCTGAACAGCACCGGTAATGCAGATACCAAATATAATTACACAGCCGGACGTTACACCAAATCCGGAGGTGAGTACACTGAGGATTTTGATTACAACTGGAAGCTCAATACACCGTGGAGAATAATGGTAGGAGCTTCAGCAGTCCTGGGCACGTCTGCAATTGTCAGTGTTGATTATGAGCATGTGGCTTATCAGGATTCAAAGGTTAAATATCAGAGCTTCGGGATGTGGGACAATTCCTATGTCAGTGATGATTACGTCAATGATGATATCAAGTCTTACTTCCGCGCCTCAAATATTGTACGAGTAGGCCTGGAGTACCGAATTACCAGCAGTCTGAGTGCACGCGCCGGTTACTGGCTTGAGACATCCAATGTGCGTCCCGCTGCAGCAGACGGTTACATGGATATCTCCACTTCCGGCACAGACCCGAGCTATTCCTTCAACAAGACCCAGCAGAGCATAAGCCTCGGCCTGGGGTACCGTTACCGTTCATGGTATATTGACCTGACATATCAGCTCACTCGCCGCGAGTCTGTATTCCATGCTTACACTCCTTACCTGGATGTGATCAATACTCCTCAGGCAAGCGTGACTTCAAAACTCAACAATATTCTTCTGTCAACAGGATTCCGTTTCTAAATTTAAGGAGTTTCTGACTCAAAGAATTTTTTTCTGACTTCTTACTTTTTGGAGATTTTGGTGTTATAATAATATAACCAAAATCTCCAAAAACGTTATGAAGACAAAATACATACTTGGCGCCCTCAGCCTTCTTGCTGTCTCACTCACGGGATGTGCCGACCTCGGATTAGGACTGGATGTTGATGCAGGTTCAGGACCCTCACCATACTATTATTACTCAGGGCCGACATATTACTCTCCTTATTATGGACCGTATTCAAACCCATGGCCTGCATATGTACCCAGTTATCCGGTAACCCGTCCGGTTTACCAGCCCGTACGACCGCCACAGAGGCCAAGTATTGTTCCTCCCTCCCGTCCTTCTGTTGATATAGGTACAGCGGAACCCGGTCCGGTCATCTCCACCGGAAGCGCAGTAATTACAGGTGCAGGACAGAATGTGAGACCGGGTAACGGCGGACTCCCAAGTTCCAATCCATCATCTGTACCGACAGGGAAACCTGTACGCGGAAGGTAATTATCTGAGCATGGGTGCTATACGGCGGAGAGCAGCTATGAACATATCCACTTCCTCCTCCGTATTATAAACGGCAAAAGACGCGCGCACTGTCCCTTCTATTCCCAGCGTACTCATCAGAGGCTGGGCGCAGTGGTGGCCGGTGCGTACTTCTATTCCCAACTGGTCAAGCAGGACGCCGGTGTCATAATGATGTGCGGAGCCAATGAGGAATGATATAACAGCTTCCTTGCCGGGAGCCGTGCCATAAACTCTGACTCCAGGAATATTTTCAAGAGCAGACATGGCATGTCTGAGAAGTTTCTGCTCATGCTGCTGTATCACATCAAATCCAATCTTCTCAATAAACTCCACAGCGGAGGCAAAGGCAGCTGCCCCTACAAAATCAGGAGTTCCCGCCTCAAATTTGTAAGGCAGGTCTGCCCATGTTGTTCCATTGAAGCTCACATGTCCGATCATCTCCCCGCCGCCCTGATAAGGAGGCATGGACTCAAGCAGTTCCTTACGGCCGTACAGTACACCTATTCCGGTTGTTCCGTACATCTTATGTGAGGAGAACGCATAGAAATCCGCGTCAATATCCTGAACATCAACCGGAAAATGAGCCACAGCCTGAGCGCCGTCAATGCATATGACAGCACCATGACGGTGTGCCTCGGCCGCCATTTCCTTTACCGGATTAACAGTGCCCAGAACATTTGAGACATGACAGACGCTCACCAGGCGGGTGCGCTCGGTAAAGAGCTCACGATATGTCTGAAGGTCCAACTGCCCGTCCGGAAGAATGGGTACAACCTTGATTTTGATTCCTTTTCTGTTCTCCAGCAGCTGCCAGGGAACAATATTGGAATGGTGTTCCATCATGGTCAGAATGACCTCATCTCCGGGCTGCAGAAGCTCTCCAAATGATGAAGCCACCAGGTTGATACTCTCAGTGGTGCCGCGTGTAAAGATAATCCGGTCAGTCCCCGGAGCATTTATCAGCCGGCGGGCCGCTTCCCGTCCTGCCTCCATGGCGGAGGTTGCTTCCTGTGACAGACAGTGGACTCCACGGTGTACATTGGCCTTGTGGTTGAAGTACAATTCATTGATACGTTCAACAACAACAGCAGGGGTCTGCGTAGTAGCGGAATTATCCAGATAAACCATTGGTTTACCGTGGACTGTCCTGCTCAGGATGGGGAACTGAGCCCTGATTTCACTTATCTGTTCCGAGTTCATGACAAGTAAGATTATCAGTTGAGCAGCCCTGACATGTTGCATCTTCACCGGAAAGCCGGCGTTCAACCAGATGCCGGAGCCTGTCACGGATCTGTTCATTCTTCACGGCCTCCACAGCATCAGACATGAATGCCTGCGTGAGCATTTTCTGTGCTTCAGCGCGCTCAATACCGCGGGTCTCCATATAGAACAGGGCGCGTTCATCAAGTTCACCGGTGGCTGAGCCATGAGAGCATTTGACGTCATCACAGTAAATTTCCAGCTGAGGACGTGCGCTCATTCTGGCGTCCTTGTCAGCAATCAGGTTGCGGTTTGTCTGGGACGCTTCTGTTCCGCAAGCCCCGTCCGCCACAATAATCTTGCCTCCGAAAGCCCCGCGGGATGATCCATACAGAGCATATTTTATAAGTTGGTTACTGGTGCAGTATCCCACATTATGACGCATCAGGACTTCAGAGTCCACTATCTGTGAACCGGTACATATTGCCAGTCCGGCCAGTTCACAGTGAGCGCCTTTTCCGTCCAGATCTATGCGGTAAGAATTTGAAGTGATACCTCCGCGCAGTGTACTCTCATGGAGATAAACTGTTGAATCGGAGTCCTGGCGCACAAAAGTATTACATAAACGGCGCGTCTGCGCTGAAGCTTCTTCAATACCATAAAGTTCCACCTTGGCCCCCCTGTGAGCATAAATCTCAGTAACCTGACAGTTCAGGCACCGGTCATCACTCTGAGTGTGGTCACAGTTGAGTATGGAGATTGAAGAGTGAGGTTCAGCCACAACAAGCAGGCGGCGCACACTCATCATCTCTGCAGTGGCATTTGAGATATTGACAATCTGCAGAGGTTTCTCAAGGTGCACTCCGGATTCAATATGTACCAGCACTCCATCCTGACAGAAAAGAGTGTTGAGAGCCGCTGCCGGAGTACAGTTATCCGCCAGTCTGTTATAATATTCAGATACCCACTGGGGATTTTCCTGAGCTGCACGTGCCAGTGACATCACCTTTACACCCTGCGGAAGATTCTTCTCAAGCAATGCAGTGGGACGGTAAATATCATTGACCACCACGGCCAGGAGCGTGGAGAGATTGGGAATATCACAGCGGAAGGTTGCGGCCAGATCTGTGGGGAAAAACATCCGCGTGATATTCAGCCCGTAATCCGGGGCAAGGAGGGAGTCGGCGGACAGCTCCTTATAATGCACGTGTGACTGTTCCGTTTCCCTGAAAGCCTCAAGGGCGGAAAGAGCACCGTCACGGGCAGCGTTGAGAGCCTCGGAGCTGCCGGCATTCACTTTCCCGCAGTGCTCGCGGTACAGATCAATATATTGTGTGAGGGATTTCATCTTAAATTTCCTTGTCAACCTGTTCCTTAATCCAGTCATAACCTTTTTCCTCCAGTTCAAGGGCCAGTTCCGGGCCGCCGGAGTACACAATCCGGCCCTTATAGAGGATGTGGACAAAGTCGGGTTTGATATAATCAAGCAGGCGCTGGTAATGGGTGATGACAATGGTTGCGTTATTAGCAGTCTTCAGGGCATTTACACCAGAAGCCACAATGCGGAGAGCGTCAATATCCAGACCGCTGTCCGTTTCATCCAGAATTGCCACCTTGGGCTCCAGCACCGCCATCTGGAAAATTTCATTACGCTTCTTCTCACCGCCTGAAAAACCTTCATTGACAGAGCGTGAAGCAAGTTTGTTATCCAGCTCCACAATTGCCCGCTTGGTACGCATCATTTTCAGAAATTCAGAAGCCCCCATGGGAGGAAGGTTGTAATACTTGCGCTTGGCGTTCACGGCGGCGCGCATAAAGTTCACCATGGTAACTCCGGGTATCTCAACCGGGTACTGGAAGGAGAGGAACAGGCCCTGGTGACTGCGATCTGCAGCGCTCAGGGAGAAAAGGTCCACGCCATCCAGGGTGGCGCTTCCCTCTGTTACTGTAAAACGGGGGTCACCTGCCAGCACTCCGCTCAGTGTGCTTTTACCGGAACCGTTGGGTCCCATGATTGCATGCACTTCACCGGGGCCAACAGTGAGATTGATACCCCGCAGTATTTCTTTTCCTTCAATGCCGGCGTGGAGGTTCTCCACTTTTAACAATACGTCTGTCATATTATGTTTTCCTCTTAATCTGTTGAAAATAAAGTTAACCCACGGAACCCTCCAGGGTGAGGGCAAGAAGTTTCTGGGCTTCTACGGCAAATTCCATCGGGAGTTTGTTCATGACCTCACGGGCATATCCGTTCACAATCAGACCAACGGCCTCTTCCGTGCTGATGCCTCGCTGGTTACAGTAAAATATCTGCTGTTCTGAGATCTTGGAAGTGGTGGCCTCATGCTCACCCACTGAACTGGAATTGCCAACTTCTATTTCCGGGAATGTATGGGCACCGCAGGTATCGCTCAGCAAGAGTGAGTCACACTGGGTGTAATTTCTGCATCCCTCGGCCTTGGGAGCCACACGCACCAGACCGCGGTAACTGTTCTGGCTGTGTCCGGCGCTGATACCTTTGCTCACAATTGTGCTGCGGCTGTTTCGCCCTAAGTGTATCATCTTGGTCCCTGTATCTGCCTGCTGGCGGTTACGTGTCACGGCCACAGAATAGAATTCCCCCACGGAATTGTCTCCGGCAAGGATACATCCCGGATACTTCCAGGTGATTGCACTGCCGGTTTCAACCTGCGTCCATGAGAGTTTGGAATAATCACCGCGGCAGAGTCCGCGCTTGGTCACAAAGTTATAGACACCGCCGCGACCTTCCGCATCACCGGCGTACCAGTTCTGAACGGTGCTGTACTTGACCTCCGCACGGTCTTCCACAATAATTTCCACAATGGCTGCATGGAGCTGATTGTCATCACGCATCGGAGCTGTGCAGCCTTCAAGATAACTTACGTACGCATCTGAATCCGCCACGATGAGAGTCCTTTCAAACTGTCCCGTCCCGGCCTGGTTGATGCGGAAATATGTGCTCAGCTCCATAGGGCAGCGCACGCCCTTGGGAATATATACAAATGAGCCGTCAGAGAATACGGCGCTGTTGAGTGCGGCATAAAAGTTGTCCGTATAAGGAACAACCTTACCTAAATACTTGCGCACCAGGTCAGGATAATCCTTAACCGCCTCTGAGAACGAGCAGAATATTATGCCCATTGAGGCCAGTTTTTCCCGGTGGGTGGTACGGACGCTCACTGAATCCATCACTGCATCCACGGCCATACCGCTCAGTACCTTCTGTTCTTCAAGGGGAATGCCGAGACGGTTAAAGGTATTGAGAACTTCCGGATCAACTTCCTCCAGACTCTCGGGACCTTTCTTGGCCTTTGGAGCCGCATAATAGCTTATGGCCTGGAAATCAATTTCAGGGATGGTGAGGTGTGCCCAGGTGGGAGGAGTCAGGGTCAGCCAGTGCCGGTATGCTTTGAGACGGAAATCAAGTAACCACTCAGGCTCGCCCTTCTTTTCAGAGATTGTACGGATAACGTCCTCACTCAGACCGGGAGGCAGCATATCCGTTTCAATATCGGAACTGAAGCCGTACTTGTAATCAGAGGAAGCGGCTTTTTCCGCAGCGGCGCGGCTGTCCTGGACGGGGCATCCGGCCGGCTCTGAAGTGGTATTTATTTTTTTATCTGTATTCATGTTAGATATAGACTCTGATATAATAACGCTCAGGAAGCCTCTGTGTTTGCAATATATCCAATAAGGTGCGGGGCTGCATCCACAATGGCTGTGCGCCAGGGCTTTCCGGCACAGAACTTTTCTTTATAATCCGGCAGGACGGCAAAGGCAATATTGAGCAGCAGACTCAGGGAAATAATCCATATTGTAGCCCTGAGCAGTGCGCCGGCCAGCCGGTTTATGAAATTGAGCTTGAGATTGGCAAATGTTGTATGAAGCATGCGCGCCAGCAGAGTCACTCCCAGAAAAACCAGAAGAAAGAGAACAAAATAAACCGTCCAGGTCCATGCCTGAGTGTAAGGGGATTCTGCCGGAACTATATAAGAGGCCACCTGTGGTCCAAACCCACGGCAAACAAGGAGCCCAAGCACAAAGGCAACGATGGTACCAATCTGGCACACAACGCCTTTAATGGCTCCGGTCACCAGAGCCGTCACTATAAAAATTATTAACAGGAGATCTATCAGTGACATTAATCCTTATGCGGGTTCTTTTAACTCGCAAAGTTACTCATAATTTATGGGACTACCGCCATGTAATCTGAAATTCTTGAAATTCTCAATCCTCAATCAATGTCAGATGACAATCTTGGTTATAGTTCCGGCTATTTCCACAATATATAGACCCGGCTGAAGTGAGGGTGCAAGAGAAGCGGTGCCTGAATAAATCAACGAGCCTGACAGATTATGGACATTTATGTTTTCAGTTTCCTCGACGCCTCTGATAATGATGCACCCGTTGGAAACTGTAACCTGAATTCCGGACTCCGGGGAAACATTATCCACTGCGCTTAAATCAGTACCCACGATATTCCGGAACCTGTACCACGGCTCGATGTTCTCATATAAATTGACAGATTCAGAGGGTACGTAGAGTGTTGCATCAAAAAAAGTGGCCGTTTCAAAAACATAAAAGAAATAGACGGGAGGAGTAGTTGGAGGTGTTAAGGGATGGCAATATATTTGATTTATTGCATAACAACCTGAGAAGCACCCGGCTCCGAGTTCTGAAACATTATCTCCAATTACGATTGAAGAAAGGGATACGCAGTTCTCAAAGGCACTCTCACCTATGTCTCCTACGGAATTGGGTATGGTAATTTCTGTGAGCGAAACACAGTCGCAGAAAGCAAAAGAGCCGATAGTTTCCACCGATGAAGCAATGTTGGCAGATGTAAGACCGGAGCAATGGATAAACAGGCCAGAGGAGATTTCTGTTATAGAATTTGGTAATGTAACAGAACTGAGAGAGCTGCAATTATAGAAAGCTGCCGATTCCAGATCCGTCACTGAAGAGGGTATATTTACAGAGACCAGATGGATGCAGTTACAGAATGCATGGACACCAACTGTAGAGACGGTTGAAGGGATTTCATACTCAGGATTATGTCTTCCTTCCGGACATCTGATCAATAATGATTTATCCTTGTTAAATAATATGCCGTCAAGTGAACTGAAAGAGCTGTTATTTTCATACACATTTATTTCAGCTAAATTTGAACACCCATAAAAGACATCATCTCCAATTTCAGTTACTGCAGCCGGAATGGTGACTGAGAGAAGTCCGGCGCAGAATGAAAATGATTTTTCTTTAATTTCTGTCACTGTATTTGGAAGGAAATATTCAGGAACATCTTTTCCGGCAGGATATTGTATCAAAATATTGGTGGTCTTGTCAAATAATACACCATCTATTGAACAGTATGATTCATTCCCCGTATTAACTGAGATTTCAGCAAGATTCCGGCAATTATAAAAAGCTTGATCTCCTATAAGTAAAACTGCAGCAGGTATATAAATGACAGTGAGTGATGAACAACCGTTAAAAGCATTTTCGCCTATTTCAGTGATACAATCAGGAAGATCAATGGATGTCAGACTGGCGCAATTACTGAAGGTCCATGGTTTAATGACAGTTACTCCGGCCGGAATATTTACTGAAGTAAGAGCGGAACAACCGGCAAAAGCACTGTTGCCAATGTGTGTGACCGTCTCAGGTATTTTGACTGATTTCAGGCTGGTGCAGTTAAAGAAAGTATATTCAGATATTTCTGTCAGGGATGGAGGTAATTCAACAGCCTTAAGACCGGAGCAGAAGCTGAATGAATATTCTTTAATTTCCTTGATAGAATTGGGCAGATTGATGGAAGATATCCCGCTACACTGATAGAAGCCCCATTTACCAATTGTAGTTACTCTGTAAGTCTGACCCTGATTGGAAACAGTCTCAGGGATATCAATATCACCGGTAATCAAATCACTTGAAGCAGAGACAGACACTTCGCCGGACGCAGTAACTGAAAATGACAACTGGCCAATATTGAATGCTCCAACAGATAAAACTGAGAGTACACTGAGCAGAATAAAAATTAGTCTTTTCATAATTAGAGGATGAGTTATTTAATTTTAGTCACTGTTGTTTGCCTTCTCGCAAGGGTGTGGCTTGGGTGCGACAACCGTCAATATTCCGGGTTATTCGGCTAGTGCCATTTTTTTCTCAAAGTCAGCGTACTTCATTTGAAATTATCAATCTTTTCGGTGTAAAACTTTGTTATTAAGAGAAAAGGCACTATCTTTGCAGTGTTGAATCCCGGTAGCCCCTGTATATCAAGCTATCGGGTTTTGTTTTTATGTGCAAATATACAAAATTTTTTCACATATCTGCAATTATCCGTAAAGAAACACGCTTACTGACCTTGGAGGATAAGGATAGAAACTGAAACGAGTTTATAACATCGGCAGTATTTGGAGATTTCAAAGAAATTTCATAACTTTGTCACCGTGGTAATAATTACCGTGGTAATAAAATATGAAATTCTATAATCGGACAAAGGAAATAGAGGAGCTGAGACGCATCCAAAGCCGTGCTTTTGACTCCCGCTCAAGGATGACTGTAATAACCGGACGCCGTCGTATCGGCAAGACCTCACTTGCTCTGCGTGCAACGGAGGGGGATTATCCTACGCTATATCTTTTTGTCAGTAGGAAAAATGAGACTGCCTTGTGCGAAGAATTTTCCGGACTCATCTCATCGGCTCTCAACTGCTACGTACCCTCTGAAATTAAGTCATTCAGCTCTTTGTTCAGGATGTTGATGGAGCTTGCCAAGACACGTAAGTTTAATCTCATCATTGATGAATTTCAGGAATTTTTTAATATCAATCCATCTGTATTCAGTGATATGCAGAATCTATGGGATTCATATAGAAATGATACACACGTTAATCTTCTGCTGATGGGATCTGTGTATTCAATGATGCACAAAATCTTTGAGAATTATCACGAGCCTCTTTTTGGCAGGGCTGATGCCATGATCAGACTTTCCGGATTTGGTACAGAAACGATGAAAGAAATCATGCATGACTACCGACCCGAATACACAAATGATGAGCTTCTTGCATTCTATACCATAACCGGCGGCGTACCAAAGTATATAGAGTTACTTTGTGACGATACTGATTTGTCAATTGACGGTATGTTCAATTATGTTGTTCGTGAGAATTCCCCATTTGTCAATGAAGGCAGGAACCTTCTTATAGAAGAATTTGGAAAAGATTACGGATTATATTTCTCAGTGTTGAGTTGCATCGCCTCCGGAATTAATACCCAAGGAGCTATTGAAAGCTCTTTGGGAGACGTGACAATTGCAGGACATTTGAAACGACTAATTGAGGATTATTCGCTCATCAAGCGTGTCCGTCCGATTTTGTCCAAGCCACGCTCACAGAATGTTCAATATGAGATCACTGACAACTTCCTTCG
>CAZNBD010000054.1:0-12490 GCA_964571405.1 uncultured Bacteroides sp.
AAGGAAAAACGTCAAGGTCCTGACTGCGTGAGCCGCCAGGACCTTGAACGTTATATCCCCCTAAACTTTTCTCATAAAAGTTTTTTATTAAAGAAAATGATTATCTTTGCAGTAATGAAAAAGTATTATTAATGGAATCCTGAGTATTTAAATTATATTGATATGGCACGGCATAATGAATTGGGGAAATGGGGGGAGCGGTTGGCTGAGGAGAAGCTGCTTGCTGAGGGCGCCGTTATCAGGGAGCGCAACTGGCGCTGCGGCTCTCTGGAAGTGGACCTGATTGCCTCTAAAGATGATTACTTTATATTTGCGGAGGTTAAAACCCGCCGCAATAAGAATGAAGATCCTCTGGATGCAGTCAATGACCGCAAGCGTACCAATATGATTCGCGCTGCCGTCACTTATCTGGAAATGGAGAACCTGCCGGTGGTGTGCCGTTTTGATCTTTTTGCCATCAGGGGTACAGAGGATAATTACACCCTGGAGCACATCCCGGATGCTTTCATCCCAAAACTCAAAAGTTACCGATAATTCCGTTCCCGGATATTAAACGCCGGGATGTTTTCTTACTCAATGATACCCATGGCTGTGAGGCGAGCCGCAATATCATACAGGATATCCGGTGCCATCATGGCCGTGATTTTATGCCCCTGAAATTCAGTGTCAGGGTTAATCCACTGCGGCAGCGCACTGTAAGGTCCGCGCAGATTGGGCGGCAGAATGTTTTTACCATCCAGATGCTCATAAGAAGCCAGAGCCAGAGGTCCCAACTCAGCGTCTATTGCCTCAAGGTGTTCACGGTCAAAAGGGTCAGTGGTCTCCTGAAGCACCATAGCGCCTGAAACTGCCAAGAAAAGCAGAAGTTCAAGATACTGAACCGCATGTTCCTCAGGGCGGAAGCGGAAACCGAATGCAGTAAGCAAGCCCATAACAGCCGTGCCCATAGCCTCACGCGGTTGTCCTATCTGCATGAAAGCTGATACGTGAGCCCGGAGGGCATTAAGAAATTCAGAGATTTTGGCCGGCGAATTATCAGCTTTCAATGCCTCAGCAGCGGCAGCGAGACGTTCACCACCCTCACGCAGCCCGTTGGCTGCTCCTTCATGTGCCTGATCCGCTGTCATTTCACATTGTGCAGTTCATGGCCCATGCGTTCCTTCTTGGTGTGCATGTACCGGAGGTTATATTTATTGGGCTGAACCTCAATGGGAACGTTTTCAACAACTTCCAGACCGTAACCCTCCAGCCCTATCCGCTTGATGGGGTTGTTGGTCATCAGACGCATCTTCCGGATGCCCAGCAGGTTGAGAATCTGGGCGCCAACACCATAATCACGTTCATCAGCTCTGTGGCCCAGATGGATGTTAGCCTCTACTGTATCCAGTCCTTCCTCCTGCAGCTTATAAGCCCGGATTTTATCCATCAGGCCGATTCCGCGGCCCTCCTGATTCAGATAAACAATGGCACCGCGTCCTTCTTTCTCAATCATCTCCATGGCCTTGTGGAGCTGCTCACCGCAGTCACAGCGCTGAGAGGCAAAGATATCACCCGTTGCGCAGGAGGAGTGTACACGTACCAGCACCGGATCACCACCGGAAACATCGCCCTTGATAATTGCAATGTGTTCAAGTCCGTTACTTTTCTGCTTGAAAGGAATGAGCCGGAAATGGCCGTACTGTGTAGGCATGTCAACTTCCACACCCTGTTCAACCAACTGTTCCTTTTCCAGACGGTAAGCAATCAGATCCCGGATTGAAATAAGTTTCATTCCCCACTCATCAGCACGGCGGCGCAGTTCAGGCAGGCGGGCCATGGAGCCATCATCACTCATGATTTCCATCAGAGCGGCTGCCGGAGCAAGACCTGCCAGGCGAGCCAGATCAACAGCTGCCTCTGTGTGACCGCTGCGCTGGAGCACACCGTGGTCCTGAGCATAAAGCGGATTGATATGTCCCGGGCGCCCGAATGTTTCCGGGACACTGGTGGGGTCAGCCAGGGCGCGGATGGTGGCACACCGGTCCTCAATGCTTACGCCTGTGGTACAGCCCTCAAGCTTGTCAACAGTCACAGTGAAAGGAGTGCCGAGCATAGAGGTATTATCCTCCACCTGGTGGGGAAGACTGAGCTGCTTGCAGCGGCTGATGGTGAGAGGTACGCACAGAACGCCACGCGCGTTCTTGAGCATGAAATTCACCTGTTCCGGAGTAATTTTCTCTGCGGCAACAATGATGTCACCTTCATTCTCGCGGTCCTCATCATCGACCACAATTATCATTTTTCCCTGACGGAAGTCCTCAATGGCTTCACTGATGGGATCAAGTTTTATCTTAGTTTCCATATTATTGAAACATTGGAGATTTTCAAAGGTTTAAAAAGTCAGCGTTCCCGCGCAGGCGTCCGGCCAGGCGGACTGCGGTGGTACGTGCCTCCTGCAGGTCTGTGGCCCTGAGCTTGAACGGAAAACGGTTCAGCAGTTCCACTGCCACAGCATCAGAACTCTCGGATACATATTCCACAAGTTCTCCCATGCGCTTCTGAATATCAGGAGAGACCCTGCGGAACCAGATGGGAATCCACTTGTGATTTTTCAGGCGTTTGAGTTCCTGTTCCACCATGGCGGCAAAATCATCAGCCATGAGCGCTGCGGTTTCAGGGTCAGCCTCATTCATGCGCACCTCCTTGAGGATGAGCGTACGTTTGGGACGTTTACCGCGCAGGGTGTTGAACACACGAGCCCAGGCATCCGTATTGAATACGGCGGAGTCTCCGGCGGCCTTGATGGTAAAGAATATTCCCAGCGGCGCCATAGCAAAGGTACTGAGCCAGATTCCGAGCCATACGTCAAGCTTGCCGTCGCGGGCGTTCTTATATCCGGCATTGTCTATGATAAAATAGACAATAAACAGGAGCACACTGATAATCAGCGGGGTTCCCAGGCCACCCTTCTTGATGATGGCACCCAGAGGAGCACCGATAAAGAAGAATATGATACATGCCACCGAGAGAGTGAACTTGCGCTGCATCTCTATCTCATGGCGGCGCACAAGTTTGGACTGGTCAGCCACCAGCAGTGCCCGGTAAGTATATTCCTGCTTTTGCCGGCGCGCCTTGGCCAGAGCCTGATTTATATAACTTTTGGCATAAGAGGCGGAAGGAGAGAAAAAGATGGAGTCCACGTCCAGAGGAGTAGACAAGTTTATATGTTCACGCGGGACCTCTGTTAATTCACCGTTTTCAATGCGGCGGACAGTGGGAGTCAGACCCAGGCGGGGGGTATTGAGCAGATCACGGCTGTAAATGGCACTGACAGAATCCACCTGTGCACCGATAGAGTCCATGGAGTGGCGCAGCTGACTGACATTCTGCCCGATATACTGCTTGCGCAGGCCTTCTTCATCCATACGGTTGAAATTCATGTCAAAGACAAAGTATATCTCCTTACGGTCAAAGCTTTCCTTGCGGAAAGGCATGTACCCGCTGGTGGCATTACCCATACTTGACTCCCTCATGTTTTCAAACAGTTCACCGCTGTGAAGATCCAGATACAGATGAGTCTTGTCCGCAGTGAAATTGAAGGAACCGGAGTCTGCCAGTATCACACGGGTATTGTCAATTCCACGGCTCAGGTCATAGATAACCATTCCGTACAGCATTCCCGTCTCCGGATTTTTTTCTTCCACATACAGGTTCATACCCGGAATCTGATCATAAAAAGAGCGTTCAGGAATCTCAACCTCCGGAGACTTCTGCCTCACGGAAAAGAGGAGGGTCCACATGCGTGTCTGAGCCATGGGCAGAACATCATTCTGAAAGAAGAAAGCCGCGATGGCCACAAAAATCATGAAGATGGTAAGCGGCCTCATGATCTTAAACAGGGAAATGCCGGAGGCTTTCATGGCCGTGAGCTCAAACTTTTCACCGAGGTTGCCAAAAACCATCAGAGAAGCCAGCAGTACAGCCAGAGGGAGAGCGGTGGGCACCATGGTGAGAGCCGCATAAAAGAACAGTTCTGAAATAACATCCACACCCAGCCCTTTACCAACCAGGTCATCTATGCTCTTCCAGAGGAACTGCATCATCACAATGAACAGGCAGATAAAGAACGTCATGGCAAACAGCGGCAGGAACCGCTGCAGCATGTAAGTATATAGACGTTTTACTACAATCACTGTCAGTCCGTAATATTAAAATTACTGCAAAGTTAGCTTTTTTTCCGGGAGTATGGGCTATTTAAACGGATTAATGTGTAATTTTGCATCATGTTCAGGCTTATACCATACACAGCGGAGGAGCGGCAGTGCTGGAACGATGCCGTTGATCAGGCCCGTAACGGCACCTTTCTGCTCAAGCGTGAGTATATGGATTACCATGCAGACCGCTTTACTGACCGCAGTATTATTATCAAGGATGACAAGGATAAAACTGTTGCACTTTTTGCAGCGGCAGTGCCCGCGGGTCATGAAGATGGTGATACAGTTACGGCTCATGCCGGTCTCACATATGGTGGTCTGATTATGTCTCCGCGTCTGGGGGTGCCTCAGGTGCTGGAGATTATGCAGAATATATCCTCATATTTCAGAGGCATGGGATACAAGCAGCTTGTTTACCGTGCAGTTCCCCATATCTTTCACCGTCTGCCTGCTGAAGATGATGTGTATGCTCTCTTTCATGAGGGTGCGCGCCTGACCGGATGTATGATTTCATCCTCAATACGGCGTGGTCAGCCCAGGGATATTACTGACATGACAAGGAGGAACATACAGCGTGCAGTTCGTGACGGTGTGATAGTTTCTGAGGATACTGACTGGGCAGGATTCCATGCCATGTTGAGTGATGCTTTGGCTGAACGTCATGGGGTTACTCCCGTTCATACGCTGGAGGAGCTCATCAAACTTGCAAGTCGTTTCCCTGAGAATATCAAGTTAAAGACAGCCCGGGACCGCAGTGGTGAGCTGCTGGCCGGGGCTGTCTTATATATTACCGATACCTGTACCCACACGCAGTATATATCATCCACTGAAAGAGGACGTCATATGCGTGCTGTGGATCTTCTACTGGATACTGTAATCCGGCAGGCACAGACAGAATGGGTTGACTTGGGTACATCCTGCCTGGACGGAGGTCACATCCTGAATACCGGACTGATAAATCAGAAGTACGGT
This sequence comes from uncultured Bacteroides sp., assembly GCA_964571405.1. Classification (GTDB taxonomy): domain Bacteria; phylum Bacteroidota; class Bacteroidia; order Bacteroidales; family Muribaculaceae; genus CAG-873. Next base: position 5,166 of record CAZNBD010000054.1, read on the forward strand.
TTCGGTCTCCGCGGTACCACTTACAGTACCTATACTCTGGATTTATAATCCTTTATGCCTGGGTGGTATTTTTGTTGAAGTAAAGGTCGTAAATCTGGTCTTCTTTTTTGAGGATGTGGTCATCCGTGCGCATGATGTCCAGAGTTGAACGGCTCAGGGATTCTTCTTCAATCTGCTCAGGGATAAGGCGAGCAGTGCCGGCAGTACCCAGCAGGAAGCTCAATGTGAGCCAGTCACCTTCTTTCTGAGCTTCATTGGCAATATTCTTGAGCATTTCAGTGGTTTCAATCTCACGGTCAACGGTAAGTTCAAAAGGCACAATATCGTTACTGATGGCCTTGGTTTCATTGACAGGAATTGCGGGGTATTCAAATGAAGCGTCACATTCAGTGAGGTAAGTCATGATCCATTCCTGGTGAGTGAGTTCCTCATCTGCGCGGGCTTTGAAGTAAGCGCCCAGTTTTTCAAGACCTTTACATCTGTAATACACAGCAAAGCTGTTGTACAGGGTAAAGTTTTTAAGCTCATGCTGGAGCTGGTTAACAAATAGATTACGCAGGTTCTCAGACAGAGAACTCTGGCGGCGCTGTTCAAGGTTATAATTCAAGTTTTCCATAAAGCAGGAAGATTTATGTTAGTTCGGTTAATGTTATTTCTTGATCTTTGACTGCTATAATAACGTAAGCCGGGGGTGCGATGTTCAGCGGATGGAGTCTGTCTGCACAGAGTTTTTCCGACGCGGTTTGAGGAAATTCAACAAACCGTCAAAATCACGGCGGTACATAATTCCCACACCCTGTGTGGTGGCAGCTGAACGCAGGTAATAATTGGCATCATTATATCTGTTATACGCTTTCAGACGCCATGTACCGCGGGGTGAGAGAAGGTATTCTATATCGAAGTCTCCGACAAACTGGTTTGTGTTGAGGCTCTTGTCACGATACCCGAAATTTCCGTTGAACAGAAGGCGGTTATTGAGCAGACGGCTTGAGAGGGTCAAATCCACTTCCACATCAGAGAAATCCCCGCGGTCACTGCGTAGGTTGGGCGCTATGCTCCAGTTGTCACTGATTTTACCCAGGAGGCTTGTGAGCTGGCTTGAGATGGTGGATGATGCCACTGAGAACAGTTCGCTTCCTTTGGTGGTATTTGACATATAGTCCGGAGTATAGAAGCGGTTAAGTGCCAACAGGTAAATGATCTGTCTGTTCATCATATCATCAGTGCTGACAATACTGCGCACCTTGCGGTATGTTTCATCAGTGAGTGTGGGGAACTCAAGGTCAAAACGGATGTCGGGCTGCCGTATGTCACCGCTCACTTTCATGATGGCATGAACTGGGACGTTGGTGCGGGCCACATCACGGTCCTGCTGGAAGGACTGGTCAAGGTCTGTCAGATTGGCATTGGTGCCGTAATAAGCCGTGAGATTGGTGCGGATGGCGTAGGGGTCTCCGTCAAAGCTGATGGTGCTTCCTTCCTTAATGGTAAAGTCCTTTATGATGATATCCTGCAGAGTGAAATGATAACTGCCTGAGAGAACGGAGTAACTGCCGTACATGCGCAGATCCTCATCCTCACTGTTATAAGTCATGCGGAGGTGTCCGGTACCAATGGCCTTGATATCATCTCCGCTGGCAGGGTCCATGATGAGGGTAAGTGCAGCGTCCTTGGTGATATCCACCGCAATATCCATGTCATAAATTGAGGGCTCTTCTTCCTCTGTCTGACTGAGGCGGTTACGGATGCGGCGTACTGACTCGGGCTCCAGCTGCTCTTCAATTTCCATGCCCATGCGCACACTGTCCGGGGTGACGTCCCGGAATTCTATAAATGAATATTCTACTGCATCCAGACGGTCAGAGATGACGTAAGTAAAGGTTGTCCCGGGTCCGGTGCTCATGTGCGCGGTAATGTTCAGGACTCCCGGCTCACCTGAGATGGAGGCGGAGCCGTTTCCGTATATGCGGCCGTACCAGTCAGGATTCTGTCTCTCAGTGGCGTTGAAAGACAGGAAGTTCCGGGCTTCAGTGACATCAAAGCGGAACGACGGGCGTTTGAAGAATATGTGATTTACCCATCCTTCAATTCGTGCGGTATGTCCTTCCTCATCAGTCATTACAGCAGACGGAACAATAATCTGCCCCGGACGCAGGTGCACACTGTCAGTGCAGGTGTATGTTGTATTGGTAAAATCCACCACCATGCTTACACTGTCTGCCCAGACTTCACCTTCCAGGTCCACCTCCTTAAATGTGCCGAAGAGGCGGCAGCGGCCGGTGGCATGGCCGCTTATGTCACGGGCAAAGGCTTCCATAAACGGGCGGAGGAATCCAACAGGGACACTGTCTGCACGGAAGTCCAGGTCAAGTGCCTCTGCCAGCGGGAAGATGTCTCCCTTTATGTGAGAGGATTTGCCCTGAGGGCTGAGTATGTCCGCATCCAGGAAGAAAGACTGCTTTTCATTATCCCAGCGTGCCAGGATGTCTGCATCGCCAATGGTGCAGCGGTTATACCCGATGGAGTCAACATGCAGGTTCTGACATTCCAGATATGGGCTGCCGCTCAGAAGATCGGCGGCACAGAACACTCCGCTTGCCGTGCCGCTGAGCATGGCCTTGTCTATCTCCAAGGTTTCAAAGATTGGCAGGAGTGAGATGTTTGACAGAGATATGAGCATGGTGTCGCTTCTGGAAACTGAGCCGTCTATGCTCAGGTGTTGGGGTCCTGCATTCAGGGCCAGATTGTGTACTGTGATGCTGTCCGGACTCACCGCGATGGATGATGGGCGGATGTTCCATGTGTCGTCACCAAAATTGACGCTTCCGGGATTGATAGTAAGCAGGGCCTGCACCGGTGTCGGAATGAGCGGGGTCTGGCCGGGCAAGATAACTGCGGGACGTATTCTCAGCCCCATATCAAAACGACCGGCAAGTGGGATGGCGTGCTCAATATTCCAGTCTATCAAGGTGGAGATGCTGTCATCCTCAGCTTTTATGGCGGTCTGCAGGGTCATGGGGCCTTTCTTTGTGGGGAAAGATGTGGTGATATCAGCCTGGGCCTGCCCCGCAATTCCATCAAGGTTGAGTTCAATTCTGGATTTCTCATACAGTTTATCACCCTGGACAAGGTAAGGAATGTCAACATTCAGGCTATAAGCCTCTGAGGCTGAGTTGACCTTTCCGTCAATCCGAGCAGGAGCCGGAAGAGAAACAGGCAGGCTGAAGAACCGGCTTACTTCCTCACATGGTTCTATTACCACAGAATATTGGAAATCATTCAGAGCCTCGGAAACTTCATAAAAATGATTCAGAGAAGGCAAGGCTGTTGCAAAAGCTTTTTTCACTTGGCCTGCAATGGCAGTGAGACTGTAAGGGCCGGAGAGCTGACCATGTATAAGATCTGAATTCAGGGTTATGGTGGGAATTTCCGCGTCAGGACTGGCTGTGAGAGTCAGGCGTGGCAGTCTGAGCCCGCGGTGCCGTGCGTCCAGCCAGTGTATGTCAGATATGGCCACACGTCCGGCAAGGTTGTCCAGGTTACGGCCACTGAGTTCTGCCGTCATCATGATTCCGAAGCGGTGCTGAGGGTGAATATCAGTGAGCCCTATGGCGGCAAAGTCAACACCTGATGCGGTCATTGTGGCGCTCAGAGCGGGAACAGGCCCGGTGAGATTGAAGAATGTATAAGCCTGCACGGCTGCTGCCGGGTCATTTACCGTAACGGTGAGCTCACCACGATCTCTTTCCGGCATGTCAAGGATTACATTTATATTGCGGAAATCATAAGAGCCCCACTGCAGGCCTGCCATTTCTGCAGTTCCATTGATAAGAGGCTTTCTGCCCATGACGATATCCGCATTGAGAACTCCGGTAACATTGCCCAGTTTTTCTATTCCGGTGAGGGCGCCAACATTGAGGTGCTCAATGTCAAGGTCAAAGGATGTGCGGGAAATTCTTCTGTCGCGGAGGGTGGCCGTTGCGTTTACAGCCAGGGAGCCATCCGGAGTGTGTGCATTAACATGCGCAGACATGCGCTCCGCATTTCCGGTGGCTGTGGCAGTCAGATGAGTCAGAGGAATGCGACGCAGCTGGCGTCCTGTCTTATAGGATATATGACGGCCAAGGCTTGCGGCAAGTTCGGAGCCCTGACATGTAAGTTGGCAACGTGTAACGTTGAAACTCATTGAATCCCTCTGCAGAGGATTTGTAACTGTGGCACTTATATCGGCGCCCATGCGGGAGCCATTGCCTTTGAGCAGACGGAGACGGCGCAGTGCTATTTGTGCCGAGTCTGCACTCACATCCAGATCAAGATGGAACATGGCATCAAGATTTTCCAGTTCAGGGGCAAAGGCCATCAGGTCCGGTGGATAAATATGATTTGTGCCGGAAGTGGTGAGTGTAACTCCGTGAGACATAATTCCCCGCAGCATAGAGTCAGGGCTTGAATATTGGATGGAAAGGGGGCGGAAAGCAATGCGGGACTCAGGGAGCTCTATCTGCAGGCTGTTAACACTCAGCCCGTTTTGTCCGTATATCACACCGGCCTGCATATGTCTTACAGTGAAACCTGACTGTTCCCTGAAGCCGAAATGTTCCAGCTCAACGTGTACGCTGTCATTGCTCACCCGGGGTACGTATGCATTAAGTTCAAGGTTTTCTATCCTGATATGATCCGGACAGAAACGGTTATCCTCAGGTTCAGGGGCATTGAGGACATTATAATTCACAGAGGCATTACGGAGAATGACTGTGTTCAATGCCAGGGAAAACGCCGAAGTCTGCCGGTTCGGGTCATCATTGCGCAGGGCATCCAACACAGGCTGAATGTTGAGAGGCGCGGAAACACTGTCACGGTAAATATTGAGTTCCACATCTTCTACCAAGGCATAATCCACCACAATTTTCCCGCTGCGGATGAGGTGCCAGAAATCCAGGCCGGCGCTGACGCGGTGAATCTTTGCCACAGTATCCCCCTCAATATTAAGGGAAACGTCGCGCAGTTCAAGGCGGGAGAAGGGACGGAAACCGAGTCTATGGATGTATAAGTCAGCACCTAAGACGCGTGACAACTCAGAGTTTGCATACTCGCGGATACGAGTGTGAACCGGGTCCAGACTCAGAAGAACATACAGCAAAGCAGGGATACCCACCCCCAAAAGGAGCAGGCAGCTCAGCAACGCACGTAATATTTTCCAGACACTCTTCATTAACAACCCGCAAAGTTACAAAATTTCAGTCAGAAGTACGCTGTCTCAATATCCGAGTATTAAGACTTCTTTTTATTGAAAATCTTTTTTCCCTTTTCAGTTAAACCATACCTTTGATTGGGTGATTGAGGTCTTTTTAAATCTTCCAACTGAATAATTCCTATCTCTTGTGCTGGTTTTAAATAATTCTTTATAAATGAACTTTTTGATTTAAAGCCCATTTTTTCTCTCAATTCCTTTGCAGATAACCAATTATCTCCAATTTCTACGATAAGTTTTCCTAAAGCCGCAGGGATTTGGCCAACCTGGTCTTCAACTGGTGTCCAACTGGTGTCTAACTGATGTTCAACTGATTTTCTATAGTTCTTGAATGGTCGGGTTAATACAACCCTTACCATAAATCCATTGTCAATTATCTGAGGTTTAGGAAGACCAGCTTTTTTACATTCATTATTCATCAGAGAAAGGCCTCGCCCCCAGTGTTCTATTAAACCACCTATGAACATTACATTGGCAATATCCGGATTAGGAGGTAATGAAGTATTGATATTCTCAGAAGGTTGTGCTACGTCAAAATGCTGAGATAAAGTAGCAGGGAAGCGACCTGCATTTTCTATCTCAACCCTGTCATCATATATGGCAATACCTATGGAACTTGCTTCCTGTTGCCAGGCCCTGTGGCATAGTGCATTCACTACAGCCTCACGGAGTACATCATATGGAATTTCCAATACATCTTGTCGCTCCATTCGTTTATGTGTAGTGCCGCCCAGGGATAGGTGCTTAAAAAAGAAATCCATAGCCACAGAAGCCAATTCAAAAATATTTCCATATATCTGCTTGTTATCTATAAATTCTTTCTTATCAACACCACTGAACCGAGCAAGACGCAGAAGGACCTGCGGGTAATCAGTTAAATCTTTACCGAATAATACGGCTGCGGAATTTCGTATAACGCCATTCTGGAGGAGTTTCAGCCGATTTAGTATTGTATACGTACTGTCATTTTTTGCCTTGTCACTTAATCTACCGCGGCGTATTCCACCATCAACAACCCTATGTATCAAATCTTCATCAAGAGCGTCTATTGAAAGATTTGGGTTTACCTTACGTTCCCATTTATATGTTAGTCCGATCTGATCTTCATGCAGACGAAGAAAACGCTCACGAGGCATTACTGATGTTATGCTGTCATGGCGCTGGTACGGTTTCCCATCCCACATATATGGTTTATCGGTGTCCATGCCGTTTGAGCTAAAGACAATCAGAAATTTATTAGAATCCTCCAATTGTATATATTGAGGCTGAATGTTTATGGAAGGATCAAATTTTCTGAGAGCTTCACCAATCTCACGAGTAGTCTTATCTGAAATCTCTTGTCCTATTATCTTACCCTTGTTATTGACACCAAAGACCACAATGCCGCCACAGCTATTAATCATACCACACAATGTTTCCATTCCGCGGAATAATTGTCCGGTGGTCTCCTTGAACTCAACATCCACGCCTTCATTGTTAGACGCAATGTTTTTTATATAGTCAATATCAATACTCATATTTTTGCCGATTATTATGCCGGTGCGTAAGGCTACAGGTGCAAAGTTACAAAATTTCAGTCAGAAGTAATGTTGTCATTGGGAAAATAAAAAGCCCGGAGAGTGCACACCATTCCCAATGCATTCTCCGGGCTGTTTGGCGAGATGAGACTGCACACCATTCCCTATGCGGTCTCTGCCTATTATATATGTGTGCCGGCCTACCGGCTCCACGGGTTGGGGTGCCGCTTGGTGCACCCGCGCTCAGTTTTTTCAGTACGTCAATGTTCTCTGTGCATCAATTGTAGGGCATGATCCGGCTCTCCGGGTGCCACGCAGCTGATGCTCTGCGCGTCTCCTTGCGGGTACAAAGTTAGGGGCAGCGGCAGGCGAAATGTCCCAAATAAAGTAAAATTAAGACTTTTTACATTTGTTAACACACATGCGAAGCGAGTAGGGAAGTATTTGAGGGTCAGGGACGCGAGGGTTGTGGCGCGCCCTCCGGGGCGCTGGTTTCTTTTTTGGGGAGGGGCGTTCCCCGCACACCTACGCCTGCGGCTTCGGTGTACGAGGTTAAC
>CAZNBD010000055.1:0-12210 GCA_964571405.1 uncultured Bacteroides sp.
ATAGGTACAATTTCTAAGGTAAAAAAGATTGTTTTAGGTTTGCGGTACAAAGGTCTTAACTTTTTCCCCGCCGGACAAATATTTTTATATGTTTTACGACATATTTTTAGAACACTCCAGAAATTATTGTCATTAAATATCTTTATTACAGTTAAATAAGTGGTGTTCATTGTGCCTGTTAAAGAATATTAATTTCTATTTTGGAAATAATTAAGAGTAGTAATATCAGTTATCCCGCAGTTTTTTTGTACCTTTGCTTCAAATAAAGTAAAGAATATGAAAACTGCACTGATAACCGGAGTAACGGGTCAGGACGGCTCTTACCTGGCGGAGTTCCTGCTTGGGAAAGGTTACGATGTCCACGGCACCATACGGCGTTCCTCCACTGATTACCGGGAGCGTATTGCCCACCTTGAGGGTCATGAGAACTTCCATCTGCATTATGCAGACATGGGAGACAGCATGAGCATAATCCGCGTCTTGAACAAGGTCCGTCCTGATGAGGTGTATAATCTGGCTGCTCAGAGTCATGTACAGGTATCATTTGACTCCCCTGAGTACACGGCCAATGTTGATGCCACTGGAGTTCTGCGCATCCTGGAGGGCCTGCGTCAGACCGGCCTTGCGGAAAAATGCCGTTTTTATCAGGCATCTACCTCTGAACTTTACGGCAAGGTGGAGACAGTTCCCCAGAATGAAGATACGCCTTTCCATCCGTACTCACCGTATGCAGTTGCCAAACTGTATGGTTTCTGGATAGTAAAGGAGTACCGGGAGGCTTACGGCATGTACGCCTGCTCAGGCATACTTTTTAACCATGAGAGCGAGCGCCGCGGCGAGACATTCGTAACACGTAAGATTACCCTTGCAGCGGCAAGAATATCGCAGGGCAAGCAGGAAAAGCTTTACCTTGGAAATCTGTCCAGTCTGAGGGACTGGGGATATGCCCCTGATTATGTGGAGTGTATGTGGCTTATTCTTCAGCAACCCAAACCGGATGATTATGTAATAGCTACGGGACATCAACATTCTGTGCGTGAGTTCTGCCTGTTAGCTTTCCGCCGTGCGGGCATAGAGCTGGAGTTTGTTGGAGAAGGCCCCGATGAAAAGGGGATTGACCGGGCTACGGGCAAGGTACTGGTGGAGGTGTCACCGGACTTTTACCGTCCCACAGATGTGGTTAATCTCCTTGGTGATCCCTCCAAGGCCCGGCGTGAATTAGGATGGGATCCGGACAAGAAAACAAGTTTTGAAGAGCTTGTAAATCTGATGGTGGATGCGGATATGGCCAAGGTGGCAGTGGAACGCATGACTGAACATGTGCATACCAATCTGGAGGAGTACCTTGAAAAAGGAATTGTAAAGTGAGATATACACTGAAAACGATATTTACCCTGGCGGCTGTCCTGATTCTCAGCGTTCCAGCTGTGGGTCAGACAGTGGATGTTCCGCAGGTGCGTAAGCCTGTGGTGGCTCTCTCTTATGCATGGAAATTGCTGAGTCCGTTGGGCCTGAGAGAGGAGGCAACAATTGATACTCTGTATGAGAATTTCAGCAGGCGTTCAGTTCCCAGTGAAGTATCTGATGCCTGGGCATGTACAGGAAACTTTGGAGCCCCCGGCCTTAATATGATATTTGATGAACGGCCGCCCATGAGCGACTTTTATCCCCGGGATGCAGTGATAACCTGGCTACCATCTTTCTCCAAGGCAAGATTCTATAACACCCGCATCCCAATGACCCTGTTAGGTTATACCTTTGGAGGCGGAAAGGAAAATTCACAGGATTTGCTGACGGCCACATTCTCAGGCAATATCAATGCCCGTGCGCAGGTTGGTGCCATGCTGGATTATCTTTACAGCAAGGGATGTTATGCCAATCAGGCAGCAAAGGCACTCAACTGGGGTTTCTCCGGCAGCTACTTGGGAGACAGGTATGAGTTCCAGGGATTCTATTACCATTACAATCTGCTTGAAAAGGAGAACGGGGGTATTACAGACATGCTCTATATTGAGGACCCTGCGGAACTGCAGGGCGGTGTGTCAAAAATAGATCCCAAGGCCATACCGACACGCCTGAGCAATGCACAGAACCGTGTGGCAGGACAGCAACTTTATATTAATAACAGATATAAAGTGGGGTACTGGCAGGATATACGTGATGAGGAAACGGATACCGTGAAAGGACGTACTTATGTTCCTGTTACGTCATTCATCCATACCCTGGATGTGACAGCTTCCAAGCACATATTCATGGATCATTCTCCGGGTGAAACAGGTAACTATTTTGAATCCACTTACCTCAACCCCAAAATGACACATGATAAAACCGGCTATCTGTCAGTTTCCAACACCCTGGGTGTATCACTGCTGGAGGGATTCCACAAGTATGCAAAATTCGGACTCTCAGCTTACGCCACATATCAGATACGTCGTTATACCATGCCGGAAGATACACTGGATCGTACTGATATTGAGACCCTGACACCTTTCCCTGACGGATTCACATCTCCTGCCCATGCCACAACGGAGCATCTGGCTTATGTTGGGGCACAGCTGACAAAACAGCGCGGGTCAATCCTGCGTTATGAGGCAACGGCAGAACTGGGATTCTTAGGAAGTGTAGCCGGAGACGTACGCGTCAACGGACACCTGACCACAAACATTCCGCTGCGCGGTGACAGTCTGGTCATAAAGGCATTCGGACAATTCTCCAATGAAGAAGCTCCCTTCCTTACGCGCCATATGCTCAGCAACCATTTTGTGTGGGATAATAATTTTGGAAAGCAGCGGCGTCTCAGACTGGGCGGTTCTCTCCGCTTTGACCGCAGTGGCACGGATTTCACAGTGGCCGTATCCAATCTGCAGAATCATATATACTTTGAAGCCTCAGGAATGCCGGTGCAGCACTCAGGCAGTGTGCAGGTGCTGAGCATGAGCCTGCAGCAGAACCTGCATTTCCGGGCACTTCATTGGGATAACCGTGTAACATACCAGAAAACAGGCAATGACGCTGTCATACCTCTGCCTGAGCTGACGGTTTACTCCAATCTTTATGTTCAGACCCGAATAGCCACCCTCAAACTCCAGTTTGGTATAGACTGCGACTGGTACACAAGATATTACGCACCCGGGTGGCAGCCGGCCACTATGTCTTTCACCAATCAGCGTGAAATGAAGCTGGGCAACTATCCGTTCTGTAACATATATGCCAATATGAAACTGAGCAAGGTGCGTTTTTATGTGATGTGCTCACATTTCAATCAGGGACTTTTCGGCGGCTCCGGATATTTCTCCATGCCTTATTATCCGCTGAATCCGCGGCGTTTCCAGCTGGGTCTCAGCATTGATTTTGCAAACTGAAGTAATGAAACTCTTTCACAGATATATACTGGGAATCCTGCTTCTGTGCACAACAGGGGCTGCGGCTCAGATAAATACGGATCAGGTCATCCGCATAGGGCGTAATGCGCTGTACTTTGAGGATTACATGCTGGCGGTGCAGTACTTCAATCAGGCCATAGCGGCCAAGCCGTATCTGGCACAGCCGTACTTTCTCCGTTCAGTGGCCAAACTCAATCTTGAAGATTACAGCGGAGCAGAAGCGGATGCCACGCAGGCCATCACCAATAATCCGTTCATTGCAGACGCTTATGAGGTGCGCGGTGTGGCCCGTCATAACAGCGGAAATCTCAGAGGTGCTGTTCAGGATTACAACAGTGCCCTGGAACTTCTGCCCAGAAACCGTCACTTGCTCTTCAACAAGGCTCTTGTCCAGACAGATCTTGAGGATTATGACGGAGCGGACAGCACATATTCCCAGCTTCTGCATCAGTATCCGGGCATGAGTGAAGCTTACCTGGGGCGGGCACGTCTCCGCATGCTTCAGAAGGATACAATTGCTGCCACAGAGGACATTGACCATGCAATTTCCCTGGACCGCAATCAGGCCAATGCTTACATAATGCGTGCTGACATCGCCATCAGCAGCCACGGCGATTATGCCGCAGCATTAGAAGATATAGACCAGGCCATCAGGCTCCAGCCCCATCAGGCCGGACTGTATATTAACCGTGCGTTCCTGCGTTATAATCTGGATTCCTATACAGGAGCCATGGCGGATTATGATTACGCGCTCACGCTTGACCCGCTCAATGAAGTGGCGCTTTTCAACAGAGGTCTTCTGCTGATGGAGGTTAATGCCAATGACCTGGCTCTTGAGGACTTCAACCGTGTTCTCCGTCTGCACCCTGATGACATGCGTGCTCTTTACAACCGTGCCATCATCCATAAGTCCAAAGGCAATTATAGTGAAGCGATTGCGGACATGGAACGTGTTATGGAATATATGCCGGAACTGCCGGCGCCATACTATTTCCGCGGAAGCATACGCCAGGAGCTGGGGCAGCTTGCTGCGGCTGAGTCTGATTACAGACATGCCAGGCAGCTGATGGCTCAGGTTCATGAAACAGATATTCCGCAGGAAACTCCACTGACGGAGGAAGAGCAGCGTGAGCGTCAGGAAAGACGTACGGCTGATGCCTTTGCATCTCTGGTCACAATTGAAAATAACGCTGAGATTGAAAGCCGTCATAACAACGAGGCAATCCGCGGACGTGTGCAGGACCGTTCCCACAGCATAGAACCCGAGCCCCCAATGTGGCTTACTTTCTACACAAGTCCTAACGAGCTAAATGCGGGCGTGAGCTATATCAGAGAGGTGGAAGACCTCAACGGTACAAGAGCGCTTCGTTATGTTCTTGCAGTGGCCAATCACATTCCCACTCTGGACGAATCAGCCTCTGCCCGGCATTTTCAGAGTATAGAGTATTACAACTCATACCTGGCCACACACACCGGGCGTCCGGTTGATTATCTGGGTCGTGCTCTTGATTTTCTCACTGTGAGGGATTACGGAAATGCTGAACGTGATGCTGACCGGATCATTAACATGGCTCCGGAACTTGCCCTGGCTTATATTGTGCGCGCCCAGGCCCGGTACGGTCAGTATCTGCTTGAACACAACCAGACTTCCGCCGGCAACACGCCAGCCCGAAATGCCCTGGCAGCTGCCGCGCTGCAGGGTGTACTTGATGACCTTGACCGCGCCATAGAACTCTCCCCTCTGATGGCCACGGCCTGGTATGATAAGGGGTATGTTCTCAACCTTACCGGTGACCTGCAGGGGGCTCTGCAGGCTTACAATAAGGCTATTGAGCTGCGTCAGGACTTCCCTGAGGCGTATTTTAACCGAGGATACATTGAGTTGCAGAGAGGCAATTCCACTGCAGGAATCGCTGATTTGAGTAAGGCCGGAGAATTGGGAGTTTCAGGAGCATATAATCTGATTAAGAGAATGAGTCGCTGAACTTACACACCGCTCCGGGTGTTTTATAGGCATAACGTTTCAATAAATTCAAGTATATGCCTAAGACTTCTCTTAATTATAATGTACCCGCAGTTCTGACAGCGGAGAGGAAAACTGAACTCAAATTTAAGCCTGTTACCAAGGCCGATGCACCTGTAATTGCCCAAGCACTTGCCTCAAACCCGTGGAGGACGTGTGATTTTTCCCTCGGAGGAATTATGATGTGGGTTGATTACTTCAATTATGAATATGCCATGGTGCGTGGAACTCTCTTTATCCGCGGACTTGATGAATGTGACCGCAGGCATCCGGCTTATGCAGTACCTGTCGGAGGTGAGTTGTCTCTGCCTGAAGCAGTGGATATGCTGCGTGATTACTGTGATGCCCACGGTGAGTCTCTTCTTTTCTCAGCAGTTCCGGAAGATGCTGTTGACCGCCTCACACTCATAGGTGCCACTTCCATAACACCGCTGGAAGACTGGGCGGATTATCTTTATGATGCGCAGGATCTGGCTACTCTCAAGGGGCATAAGTACAATAAGAAGCGTAATCACGTTAATAGATTTGACGCAGAAAATCCTGATGCGGTACTGGAAGAAATGACTGCTGAGAATGCCCGTGAGTGCATTGAAATGCTTCAAAATCTGAAAACGGGAGAAAAAGCGGATGAGGCCATGGCTGAATATGAACGCCGCCAGACTGAACAGGTTCTCTCGGACTTGGGATCATATCCCGGATTTATAGGAGGTGTGCTGCGCGGACAGTCAGGAAATGTTGTGGCCTTTACTGTCGGTGAGATTATTGGTGATACCCTTATCCTCCACATTGAAAAAATGGATCACTCTGTTGAGGGTGCCGGAGAGAGCATAAACAAGCGCTTTGCCGCTTACGCCGTTTCCAAGTACCCGCAGATAAAGTATATAAACCGAGAGGAAGATGCCGGAGATCCCGGCCTCAGACGGGCCAAGGAAAGTTATAATCCTCTTGCATTGCTTAAAAAATATAATGTAAGGATGTGATTTTTAAGACAGCCGGTCAGATTTTTTAAAATTTTTGGCTAACTTTGCGGGAGTATGGAATCATCTCCCAAACATAAGCGTACGCCCCATTACCGGCTTGACTTTATATATGAGGATACCTTCAACAGGCTGTGGAGCATCCGGATGACGCGTTGGCGCGTCGTTCTGGTTGCAGCTGCAGCCTTTGCTGCTATTGGAGCGCTTATATTTGTAATCCTGGCCTATACCCCTCTCAGACATTACATGCCTGGAGCGCTGCGCGGAGATTTGCGTTCAGGTTATATAGAGACCACCATGAAGCTTGACTCCCTGGAGGAGAACCTGCGTATTCAGAGGCTCTGGCTTGATAATCTGAGCGCCATTCTCAGTGACAGTATTGCAGAGGCTGAAGTTGAAGGGGATATTGGCGCCAATGTAACAGACAGCCTGCTGATGGCATCTGAGGCGGAAAGGGATTTCCTGCGGAGGTATGAGGAGCAGGAGCGTTTCAGTCTGTCAGTCCTGGCACCGATTGCTGCTGAAGGGATGGTGTTTGCATCCCCAGTGGATAACAGCGCCCGCATGAGGCTGTTGCCTTCAGGGGCTTTGATGGTTGATGCCGGTCGTTCCGTGCCGTTGTCTTCCATTTACCGTGGTTCTGTGACCGGTGTATATGTCTCGGAGAATGGGCGCAGCATAGTTGTTATTCAGCACCCGAATGATTTTATAAGTATATATGAAGGAGTGGGTGATACTTATGTGCAGCGCGGAGACCGCGTGGCTGCCGGACAGAGAATTGCACAGACTCACCCCCGTGAGCCCATGACTTTTGAACTCTGGCATGGAGGAACTCTTCTTGACCCGAGGGAATATATTCCGTTCTGAGATGAGATTTATTAAACAGTGGTGGCCCACAATGATAGTGGTGGGCGTAATAATTTATGCCACCCTCAGTAATGACCCCGGCAAGGATATTGATCTCCCCTTATTTCCCGGAGCGGATAAACTCATCCACGCCATCATGTTCGGGGGATTTGCAGGGGCAATGGCCTTTGACTGGCAGCGTGCACACCGCAGCAGCAGATTAACCCACAGAAAAATGTTGCTGTTCTGTATAATAGCGGCAGCGACAGGTGTAATTGATGAAATATGTCAGATATATCTCACAGAGACCCGCTCAGGAGAAATACTGGATTTTGTGGCTGACTGTACCGGAATAGCCGTTGCATATTTCACAGCACCTCCGGCAGTACGGTACGTGCTGGGAATAAGGCTTAAAAATTAACAGCAGATATGAAAACTAATTTGCATATTTGGAAATAATTACGTAAATTTGCGCTCTGAAAAGTTGAGAAATAACAAAAAACAAATATAAAGGTCATGAAAAGAACATTTCAACCCTCTAACCGTAAAAGAGTTAACAAGCACGGTTTCCGTGAAAGAATGTCTACTCCCGACGGTCGCAAGGTACTTGCACGTCGTCGCGCCAAAGGCCGCGTTCATCTCACAGTAAGCGATCACCTCGGCGGCAAATAAGAGACATCAGCTCTAAAACAACAGACGTCCGGATACTCCCACATCCGGACGTCTGTTGTTTTTATGTAAAATAGTGCATTCTGAACACCCCAATTTATGTAAAATAGTGCATTCTGACGGGTGGATTATATTATAAATTAATTGTCATTGACCTCAAAGGTTATAGTGGAATTTCCATCCTTTGATATAGAAATATTAACCAAGCGCACAACTCCTTGATCAATCAGACAGAAATTTGCAGATATTTTTACTGTATCAGGGGTAATGGATTGTATTTTACAATAATGCGCATCAAAATTGATTTTTGGGAGTGAAAACAGTGAATCCGGATCATATGCAAAATCTCTGGTAATTTCACGTCTGAAACGATTCTGGGTATTTTTATTAGTAACATCTATTAAAAATTTGTCCAGTAAATAATAATATGTAGTATCATGATATGCTTTATATGCTAAATTGTCTGAGTCAGGTACCCTGTCAATCTCGCATTCCCACTCTGGAGTTGAAGTGTATTCCCTATAACGAGGATCATAATCCATTTGAAGATGAATTAAAAGATTCTGTAGAGAATCAGGCATGTGGCGAAGGTGAGAGTATTTTTCGCCATTATATTCCGACGCACTGTCTTGAGCCATCGCAATTGACAGGGCTTCTCTGATTTCCTCTAAAGGAATTGTGTCAATTCTGATAACGGGTTCAGAATCAATTTCCTCTTGCACACCTGCCGGAATCTCAGATACCGCCGCAATGGTATCAACTGCTGCGGACTCAATATTATCAACGGACTTGTTCCCGACTCCGCACGAGGCCAGCAACAGACTCATCAAGGTTATTATTATAAAGATGTTTTTCATATAATTTTAGTAAAGGTTTTCACTCTTCATTGTCCCATGTGGGATTAAACTCCAAATCGGTGCGGATGATTTCTCCCGGAATGGGTTTAAACAAGTCCTCTATGGTGTGAGGAATGTTTGATTCATTGAATGTGATTTCTGTAATAGGAAAATTGTACACCTCCCATGGAGCAAAGTGAAAATAACTGTGGATTATGAACTCGTATCCCTCTTCATCTAATAATCCGAGCTCAAATTCACGCTCCCATAAATTCCACAGAAATTCACTCTCTTTGGCTCCATTTCCTTTTTCGTGATAATGGATTTGTGGAACAAAATGGTATAATTTTTTTACTCTAAGATAGGTAGAAACCTCATAGCTTACCGGAACCAAAGCAATAATTGATACACTATATAAATTTAAACCATACAGAGAGTTTGTTGATGTCCCTATTAATATTTTTTTTGAATCAATGAGTGCTCTGACATTACAGTTTTCATAAAGTGGATAATAACTGAAGGGCATCAGTTCCAACAAATTTTCTTCTTCATCATCTTCTTCATCATCTTCATCGTCGTTATCATCATCGTCGTCATAATCATTAATGTCCTGAGCATCCGGGTTTTTAAAATTTTCAAGGGAAACCTCAAAAGAATCCAAAAACACAATTGCATCTAATTCGGGGTCAGACATGTTTTCTCTGCACATCTCGCAGAAACGATATATACAGAAGTCCCTTAAATCCTTAATCGAGGTGGTAGCTATGGAAAATTTACTGGTAGTAATAGTATCTGTGGTGGTGCTATTGTCCGGATGTATTGTATAGTTTGAGTATACAGCAACCCCTAAAGGATTTCCCAACTCCTTGCCCTCTGCATCAATCTTTACAAATCCGACACCCAATGCGCCCCCTGACTCATGGAATATGATGATTGCAATGAGCAATAATACAACCTTGAAAAACTCTCTCATTTTCATTTTAATTAAACATTAATTATCATAACTTTCTCTCTTTATTGTTAAATTACCATCCTTTGAAATGGAAAAAATAACCTCATGTACAATAGCTCCATCATATAGACAGTAATCTGCAGAAATTTTTACAGTATCAGGTGTAATGGATTGAATCCTACAATAATTAGCAATAAAAACCATTTTTTCCTCTGAAGAAAATTGGGCTTCTTCAAGTGCAAAATCTCTGTTAATAGTACGTCTAATATGATTATGTGTATCTTTATTAATAATATCTATTGAGAATTTATCAGGCAAAAAATAAAATGTGGTATCAGAATACTCTCTATATCCTAACAAATCGGAATCAGGTATCCTATTAATCTCAATTTCCCATTCAGAAGTTGAAATGAATTGGCGATAGTTAGGATCATAAATAATTTGGTGACTTATTATAATATTCTGTAGAGAATCAGGCATGTGGCGCAGGTGGGTGTATTTTCCGCCATTATATTCCGGAGCACTGTCTTGAGCCATGGAAATCAACAGAGCTTCTCGGGTTTCCTCTAAAGGAATTGTGTCAATTCTGATAACGGGTTCGGAATCAATTTCCTCTTGCACACCCGCCTGCATCTCAGATATCACCTCAATGGTATCACCCTCTGCGGCAGACTCAATATTATCAGCGGACTTGTTCCCGCCGCCACAAGAAGCCAGCAACAGAATCATTGTTATTATAAAACAAGCGTTTTTCATATAAAAAGTTTATATGCACTCCACTTCAATGCCTCCATTCGTATCAATCTGTTATGGGTCACTAAAAATTGGGGTTAGTCGGTATGGGCCAAAATCCTGGGTCTCATACTCTCTTTCAACTTTGAAAGTTGTCACCATACATGATGTTGGATTATTTGTTACTATGGTTTCTTTTCTAAGCAACCAACCATCAGCAACATCATAATGATATATCTCAGTGAGTGTATCAGTTTTTATGAATACAGCTTCAAGCAATCCGTCCTCATTAAAAAAATTTGCTGAAATTCCTGATGAATTTGTTGTTATCGTTTTCTTGAGGCACGGCTTCTCATGTAGAATAAATTCCATCATAATGTTAACCGAATCCTGTGGGGAAATATCAATTTGAAATTTTGTATCGCTGATATTCCATTTATACTGATATCCGGCTTTAATTTCTTCATTTTCAAAATATGGAATTGTCAAATCAAATTCATTATTTGGAACCCTATTAATATAACGGACATCATCTACAACTTCTGTTTTAAAGTCTAATCTTGACCCAAAATATTCACTTTCCCAAAAGAAATAAAAGTCAATGTCATCCATTACAGAAATTTCTTTTCCTGCATATTCCATTTGATGAGAACTTATAGAATACCAACGGAAATCCTCTGGAAAAAGCCAAAAGATTTTTGTAGTGTCAACCCACTCCCTGGGAATGGGTTTGGCGTAGGAATTAGTCGGATAAAAGTCATTTGAACCTATAGATTCAATATTGTAATAATGACATCCGAGAAACGGAGATTGAGGGAAAATATAAAAATCTTCCGGATAAAATGGCAAATTAGGGATAGGGGCTGTATCGCTTTCGCATACGCGTTTTCCTATTTCCACAGTTGTGTTAGGTAGGTAAACCTTACTTTCTAATAATGCAATTTCAACGCGATAATCATTAGTGTAAACATCAAATAAAAAGAAATTACTATCATTCTCCCAATATCCGGCTGTAAAATAATCACTGCTATTATTAATAGTGGGATTCAATGATTTTGAGCAACCACCACCAAAGAAGATCACCCCCAAGAGAATGGGGAAAAACAATATCCAGACTATTTTTAAATTGCTCATCTTTCTATTGTAATTGCGATTTTTACATTTTTCTCAAACAGACCAATAAAATTATCCCACTTTGTTCTATCAATCAGCATACATCCCGCAGAAACACGTCTACCATCGGAGGTGATACCTGTAAAATTATTTTTACCTGCCTTATGAATATTGATGCCAGTAGCAAAATTTGTAGTTATATCGGATGGATTTGGATGTCCAAGATTAATACTTCCCATTGCGCCAATATCACTCATTCTTAGAGCCGTATAATCGTTCTTATGTTTCCCAACTTCTGCTTCGTAATCTCCAGCAGGTACAGTTGCACAATTAACTAAATCAGAGGGATAGGTGCAACAGTCAAAGGTATAGATCTCTCCGGACGCATGTTTCCCGTAAACAATAGCTATAGAAGTTCCAATATTGTATACTCCATTAGGATTAAATGTTCTACCATTATCTCCGGTTGCTGTGAATAAGATAGCCATTTCATAAACACCGTCTAATAAATTTCCATCTTTATCTCTTGCTTCATCCCCATCGACCCATTGATAGTCTATGGTTGTACCATCAAAATTTACCATTTTTCTCCACTCTTGCCCATTCTTATCTACAAAGTTCAAGGGGTTTGCGGCGCAGTGGGTCCAGGGGGAGTGTTGGGGGTATTTGGTGAACAGGG
>CAZNBD010000056.1:0-12119 GCA_964571405.1 uncultured Bacteroides sp.
TAGGGAATGGTGTGCACTCTCCGAGCCTTTTTTATGGTAGGGACGTGCCTTCGGCACGTAACATCGCCGTCCTCAACCACTTAACCTCCGTCAGACAAGTCCGACTGGTCTGACTGGTCCGACTTAACAACTTAAAAACTCAAAAGCTTTGCACCCCATAATCCACCGCCTTGAACGCCAGCGCCGCGGCACCTCCGGCAGAGTATTCGCACTCATCGCCGATCCCCGCCGCGTCATCCGCCGCATAATCGTTGACTATGTAGCACGCCTCCAGCGCCGCTACACACCTCTCGGCCAGGCAGCCGTATTCACTGCCACCCCCGCCGACCGCCACATCTTCCGCAAAATCCCACACGTAAAATTCTTCTCCGGACGCCGGCCCGACTCAATCCGCGGACAGACATTCCAGCAGATCATCATAGACAGCGTGGACCTGTACACACCCTCAGTACCATATTACCGGGGACCATTGACACGCCTGCCATATGCATGCTTTCCCACACTCCCTGACACAGGAGGAGTAATGATAATCCTCGGCGACCCATTCCGTCCCGGGCACAACCATTACCGCCGCTACTGGAAACAGATGGCCGCTTCAGAAGCCTTCCTCCTCATAGACCCGCAGACACTCGCAGAACAGGCCGCAGAGCGCCGCCGCACACTAACCGCCATCCGTGCCGCCCGCTCCGCAAAGTTGAGCCACCGTTCCACACACAAAACTCAACCCACCGGACTGCAGACATACACCTTCCTGTTCTACGCAGCAGAAACCACAACACAGAAAACGACGGACACCGTCCTACCGAAAATTCCCACCTCAGCGCCCCGTCTGCGCGCCTGAACAGCAAAAGACGGACAGCGTCTCCCTGCATCCATTACATTTTTTTTGGGAGGTTGGGGATTTATTATTAATTTTGCGGAGTGAAACTGCGGTTTCATCTGAGATCATTAATATATTCTATGAGGGGTGCCCCCTGCGCCGGGTTTTATGACCTGCGTATGGCTGAGATTATACCCTTTGAACCTGATCCGGTTAATACCGGCGTAGTGAACATTATGAAGAGAAAGATTCTTCCGGCACTGGTGGCTGTTGTTGCCGCTGTGCCCGTGTGCGTTTATGGCACACAACCTGCGCTGACGGATTCTACCGTCATTGCGCTCAGACAAGTGGAAGTTGTTGGTAACCGTGCAACGGCCAACACTCCGGTTGCATTCACCAACATTACAAAACAGGAACTTAACGATGCCAACGACGGGCGGGACATTCCGTTCCTCCTTCAGGGTGTGCCGTCTCTGATTACTAATTCCGATGCGGGCATGGGTGTGGGTTATACCTCTCTGCGTGTGCGCGGTACTGACGGCTCCCGCATCAATATTACGGCCAACGGTATTCCGATCAATAACCCTGAGAGTCACAATGTTTACTGGGTTAATATGCCTGACCTGGCTTCCAGTCTGCGTGATATTCAGGTACAGCGAGGCGTCGGTACGAGCACTAACGGTGCCGGAGCCTTCGGGGCAAGTATCAATATGCTGACTGATGCCCCGTCAGAGGAAGCTTATGCGGAAATTGCGGCCGCTTATGGGATGTATAACACCAACCGACAGGCGCTGCGTGTCGGTTCCGGTCGTCTGGGTGACCACTGGAGTTTTGATGCCCGCATTTCCCGTGTGGCTTCTGACGGTTATATTGACCGCGCCACTTCCCGGCTGTGGTCTTACTTTGGTCAGGCTGCTTACTCCAACGCCTCTACAGACGTCAGGCTGATTGCATTCGGGGGCAAGGAGCAGACGTATATGGCCTGGGACTATGCCTCCAAGGAGGAGATGGAGAAATACGGACGCCGTTACAATCCCTGCGGTAAATACACTGACTCCCAGGGTAACACGGCTTTCTATCAGGACCAGAAGGATAATTATATCCAGCATCATCTTCAGCTCCATCTGAGTCAGTGGCTGACCGGTTACCTGCGCATGAACGCCGCTCTCCATTATACTTATGATGACGGGTATTACAATCAGTACAAGACATCACGTACTCTGGCAGAATACGGACTTGAGCCGTTCTATAACGCCGATGGAGAAAAGATTAAGAAATCAGACCTTATCCGCCTGAAGCACAATCACAATCATTTTGGGGGCGGTGTGCTGAACTTTATTTACGAGCGCTCCCGCCTGCAGGCCATCTTGGGTGGCGCTGCCAATTACTTCTTCGGTCACCATTATGGTGAGGTTGCCTGGGTGCGCAATTACATTGGCCCGATTGATCCGCTACAGAAGTACTATGACAATGACGGACGCAAGTTTGACGCAAACGTTTTCTTCCGTGCCAATTATAAAATCAATAATGCATTCTCCGCATACGCTGACCTGCAGTACCGTCATATCCATTATACCATCAAGGGTGCGTCTGACAACTATGACTGGAACACTGAGGCGCCTGCGGTTCTGGATGTAAACCGCCGCTGGGATTTCTTCAACCCCAAGGTTGGAATCAACTGGAGCGCAGGTTATAACCGGGCCTTTGCTTCATGGTCTGTGGCTCACAAGGAACCTACACGTGACAATTTCACTGACGGAGATGATGAGCATGCTCCGCAGGCTGAAAGACTGTTTGACTACGAACTGGGTTACACATATACCCGGAATCTTTTCAGTGTAGGGCTCAATCTGTATTATATGGATTATAAGGATCAGCTGGTGCTCACCGGACAGCTGTCTGACACTGGCAATCCCCTGAGTGTAAATACTCCGCGGTCATACCGCATGGGAATTGAGCTGCAGGGTGAGCTGCGTCCGGCCAAATGGTTTACCTGGCAGGCCAACGCCACACTGTCACGGAACCGCATCAAGGACTTTGTGGAATACATCTACGAGGATGAGTGGACCAACCCCATTACCTTTGACTGCGGCGATACTCCGATAGCTTTCTCTCCCGGCTTTATTTTCCATAATAATTTCAATTTCAAGGTGGCCGGTTTTGAGGCTGACCTGACCGGAAGGTATATCGGAAAGCAGTATATGAATAATGCCGGCACTGAGGAATCCACACTTGATTCTTACTTTGTGTCAGATCTCCATCTGGCATATACATGGAAAAAGCTGCACGGTATCAAGCGTCTGCGTCTGGGCTTCTCCATATATAACCTGTTCAACAAGAAATACTGCAACAACGGTTACACCGGAGCGGGTTATTATGTGGGCGAGAACGGAGAAAAAGTTATTTACCGTTACAGCGGTTATGCCGCACAGGCTCCCATTCATGTGGCAGCCACAGTGAATATCAATTTCTGAGAATGGACGGAGCCTTCTTTTTCCAGCATGCCCTTGAAGGACTCGGCCTGATGGTGGGCGTGGCTTATCTATGGTGGGAGTACCATGCCAATCCCAAGGTGTGGATAGCCTCCATGATAATGCCGGCCATCTCCATGTGGATTTATTTCTCCAAGGGAATATACGCTGATTTCACCATCAATATCTATTACCTGCTGATGGCGGTGTACGGGTACTGGGCGTGGACGCGGCACGGTAAAAAAGAGAAAAAGAAGGCTCTGAAAATCTCACATACTCCACTGTGGGCCTGGGGTGTGGCACTCCTGGCCCTGGGAGTGTGCTGGGGTGTGCTGAGCTGGCTGCTTGTCAACTTTACGGACTCTACGGTTCCGTATATTGATGCCTTTACAACGGCGCTGAGCATTGTGGCCACGTGGATGATGGCGCGCAAGTATGCGGAGCAGTGGCTGGCCTGGCTGGTGGTGGACGCGGTGAGCGCTTACCTTTATTATTATAAAGGCCTGATATTTTACCCTGTACTGTACGGAATCTATACTGTAATTGCCGGGTTCGGGTATGCCAAGTGGCTGCGCCTGATGAAGGCTCAGTGAGTCCAGGCACTCAGATAACGCTGAGCCACAACTGTTGCCTCATTATGGCGGCGGACAAACTCCATTCCCTGACGCTTCTTTTCCATCAGCATTTCCGGGTGCCTGATGAGCTCCCTCAGTTCAATATATGTGCTGTCAATGTCAAAGGGATTTGCGTTTATAATCGGGCGCAGGGAGTCCTCTCCGATGAATCTGTAATATTCTTCCTCTCCTCCGCTGATGGGGACAGTTCCCATTGCCATTCCCATGAGAGCCGTAGTGGCCGGAGTGTATGAATAGAGCTGGTCTCCCACGATATCGGCTTCATTGAGGACCGGTAAAAACTGATGGAAGGGCATGCGCTCAGGTGTATAGAGCTCCATTGCCTCCCCACATTCTTTTTTGAGCTCCTGAAGCATGTTGAGAAGGATGTCTTCTCCTTTCTCTCCCACACGTGACTTGTGTGCAGCCATAAGGACTCGTACCGGATGACCTATTTCCAGCCGGGGAGCAGGCAGGGTTTCTGTGTCTACCGGAATTCCACCGTAAAAAAGCGGGATGTCCGGGTGCTCGGCCTCCAGGATGCGATGGTATTCATAGAGCGCGGAGACCGCACCGTCTATGTTGCGGTAAAAGAAATCATCATAAGCAGTCAGAACCGGGCTGAGCCACTGATCAAGGCGTGCCGGGGCGCTGTGGCTGTATTGAGTCAGCCCTGAGGGAGAATGATATTCGGAATATGCGAGTGCCGGGTTCTTGCCCGTGAGATTACGGACATAACTGGTATCAGTACCCAGGGATGTGAGCCATACTGCTCCGTTATTCTTTTTGAGGGTGGTGATTATTGCTTGAAGACGTTCAGGCCGCAGGCTGGCGAAGGAAGGTGATGCGAGGGCCACGATATCAAACCCCTTAAACTGTGTCTGCAATAACCATTTGAAGCGGGCATACAGGACAGCGCCTCCCAATTTACCGGAGAAACGGCGGCTGATATCAATATCGCGTTCGGTATTCATCCACATTACACCATCGGAGGCCAGGATGACAGTGTGGCCAAGCTTACGCAGGCCGGCGGCAAGAGCAACGTGTAAGTTGCTTGCATCTCCGATCAGCAATATTTTCATAATTCCTTGCGGTGTCTGATTGAGTACAAATAACCGTAAAGATAATAATACATAGCCTTGAACCAGGGGGCGGAACTCCGGTGTGCTTCAACGGGAAAGCGCATTAGACTTGATATGGGACCGTAAATGATGCGGAGTAATGCTCCCTTTGCAGCCAGTACTCCCGGGCGGGTTGCACTGTGGGCGCAGGTTGTGGGGCCGTCATGCACGCCCAATTCAATATCTCTGAAAATGCCGTTTGCGCCGGCTTTCTTAAGATGGTGGATAAACAAATCCTCTTCTCCGGCAGCAAGGAAGGGAGCGTTCACGCCTGCCAAGGGGCTGAAACGGATGGAGGTCTGTTCAAGGAAGCTGCGCTTTACTACTATTTCAAAACTGATAGGGCTATAGAAACGGACCGGAACGTTCAAAGGATGCATATCCTGGGGATATACATGTTCTTCCTCTGTCTTTACTCTTACGGTTATGAAATCATATTCCGGGTGTTCAGTCAAAGTATCACGGAGCTGACTGAGGCCATTGGCATTATAGTCAATATCATCATCGGCAATGAGTATATAAGGAGCCTCGGCCAGATTTATCAGATAATTACGGTTGTTGCTCAAACCTCTGCCGTAATTTTCATGAACGATTATGTCTGGGCGTGTCTGGAGGGCTTTTATTGCATCAGCAAGATTTTCATGTCCGGGGTTCTGGACAGAAATCCTGTACCTTACGCCCGGTACCTGAGGCAGGGAGCGGCGGAGCAGTCCGTTTATCCGGCTGCCGAAGGTGCAGATCTGAACTTCAAGTATTATGTCCTTATCACTCATAATCTAAAAACTTTTTACGCCCCCTGCATTTCCACCAGCCTGCGGTAATATCCCTTGGCCTTGGGAGCCATGAGCTGTTCATGTGTACCCTGCTCAACTATCCTGCCCTGATGGAGAACGCAAATTAAATCGGCATTCCGGACGGTACTGAGGCGATGTGCAATGACAAGGGTTGTGCGGTCTGCCATGAGGCGGTCAAGAGCCTGCTGGACCTGGGCCTCACTCTCACTGTCAAGGGCTGAAGTGGCTTCATCAAGAATGAGGATTCGCGGGTTGCGGAGGACTGCGCGTGCAATGCTCAGGCGCTGGCGCTGGCCACCTGACAGGCGGCAACCACGGTCTCCGATCACGGTGTCATAACCGTTTTCAGTTTCCATGATGAAATCATGCGCATTGGCCACCCTGGCGGCTTCTTCAATCTCTTCATCTGAGGCATGCTCAACTCCAAAGGCAATATTTTCCCTGATGGTGTCATTGAACAGAATGGGTTCCTGGCTGACCATGCCCATGAGAGAACGCAGTTCCCGGACTGAAAGTGTGCGGAGATCTTTACCGTCAAGAAGTATTTTACCTTTTTCAGGGTCATAGAAGCGTGGAATAAGATCCGCCATGGTGGATTTTCCGGAGCCTGACTGACCTACCAGAGCCACTGTGTGCCCGGGCTGCATGGTCAGATTTATATCCTTGAGAATCTCCGGGCCGTCAGGATTATATCTGAATGTGACATTATCAAATTTTATCTGGGCAAGCTGAGGGAGTTTTTCCGGATGTTCCGGGGTGCGGATTGGGTTCTCGGCTTTCAGGATGCGGTCTATTCGTTCCATTGATGCCATACCTTTCTGGATGGCGTATCCGGCTTTTGAGAGATCCTTTGCCGGATTGATCATGGAGTAGAAGATAACCATATAATATATGAAAGATGCGGCGTTCAGTGTGGTGTGTCCTCCCAGAATGAGAGAACCACCAAACCACAGAATGATGGCAATGGCGCCTGTGCCTAAGAATTCACTCATGGGGTGTGCAAGTGCCTGGCGGCGGGCCACACGGTTAGAGAGGTTGTAGAACTGTTGTGTCTCACCTCCGAAGCGGCTGCGCATCTTACCCTCAGCATTGAATGCCTTAATAACCCTGAGGCCGCCGAGGGACTCCTCAATTGTGCTCAGGATTACGCCCCACTGGTTCTGAGCCTCAAGTGATGTGCGTTTGAGTCGTTTTCCCACACGCCCCATCACCAGACCCACAATGGGCAGGAGGATGAAAACAAATATGGTTAATTGCCATGATACCATAATCATCATCACCAGGCAGGCAATGATCATTACGGGATTCTTGAACAGCATGTCCAGTGATGCC
This sequence comes from uncultured Bacteroides sp., assembly GCA_964571405.1. Lineage (GTDB taxonomy): Bacteria > Bacteroidota > Bacteroidia > Bacteroidales > Muribaculaceae > CAG-873. The sequence goes on from CAZNBD010000056.1 coordinate 7,153, forward strand.
ATGATGGAGTTCTCAACCTCAGCCACATCGCCACTTATGCGGGCAAGGACATCACCTTTCCGTTCTGTGGTAAAGAATCCGATTGGCAATGACATAATTTTATCATACATCAGATTACGGATGTCACGGACAATGCCGTTGCGCATTGGTATGATGAAATATGAACTCAGGTACGCGGCTCCGGTCTTGAGGCCGGTCATGAATACCAGTGCGGCTGCCAGCAGGGCAAGAGTGGTGGCCTGGCCGTAAGTATCTATGCAGCTCTGAGTGTAATAATAAAAATTGTTTACCACCACGTCCTTGATGCTTCCGGATCCTAAGGGCATGAAAGTGTATGTTGCCTCACGAACCTTGAAGAGCATTTCAAGAATGGGGATTATAAGGGCAAAGGAGAAGAGTGTCAGGAACGCTGACAGTATGTTGAACAGGATGTTGAGTGCCAGTTTACGCCGGTATGGCGGCACAAAACGCCTCAGCAGGGAGAAAAAATCCTTCATATTCCTGATGTATTATTTATGATCCGGGGACACACAGATGTGGCCGAGGTCTGGAGGTGTAGCTTCCAGGCTTCCGGATATAGATTATTGGCACGTTTGCCTATGTTTTTGGCGAGTCCCAACGGATGGCCGTTCCAGGTCAGGCACAGGACTCCGCGGGGGAGGTCCGCGGGGAGATCTGTGAGGGCTTCCCCGCGCAGGTATGCCAGGGCGGCGGGATAATCAAGCTCAAGAGCCGGCAGGCTGGCAGGGTCGTAAACTGTGCTGAGAACCAGCTCATGTGCCGGGATGAGCTCACGACCTTTTATTACAGCAGCCGGCAGGCCGAGGCGCAGCAGCGGGATGCGTGACTTGAGCAGTGCGGCTGCCAGGGATGCATGGGCTCGGGGGATGATGCAGAGGTGTTCCCCGCCGATTGCCAGATAATTTTCTGCGGCTGCGGGGGCATGTTTGTTTATCAGTGCGCGTACATCCTTGTCCTCGCGCAGAGGGAATTTTTCAGAAGAAGGGCTGTCTGCACTGCCTCCACCCTTGCGCATGGCGGCTATAAAAAAGCCTTCGCCCCGCACATATCCGGGCATGAAGCGGTATCCGGCATTATCCGGAGCACACTGTACTGCGGGAATATCATGAAAATCCAAGGGGATGAGTTCACAGTTAAATTCACGGGCTATTGAACTGACGTTGTTGTCATCCTCCTCAGGATTGAAAGTGCAGGTACTGTAAATGAGGACTCCACCCGGGCGGAGAGACTCCATCAGTGCAGCCGCAATTTCACGCTGGAGAGCTGCGCAGGAACTTACAAGGCTTTCAGACCACTGAGAGACTGCCTTTTCTTCCTTACGCATCATGCCTTCTCCTGAGCATGGCATGTCTGCAATGATTATATCAAACTGTGATTTGAGTTTGCTGAAGCTGCGGGCGTCAGCACGAGTTACGGTGACATCCGGGTATCCCCAGCGTCCCAGATTTTCCGCCAGGATGTTGGCGCGGTGACGGTCCGGCTCGTTGGCCACTATATATGCTCCCGGAGGGAGTGCTGCCAATGCTCCGAGGGTCTTGCCACCCGGAGAGGCGCAGGCGTCCAGCACCCTGAGGTCTGTCCGTCCTTCAAAATATCTTTTTACTATAGAGCGGACGGCGGCTTCCTCGGCCATGGAACTGGCTTCCTGGACGTAATACAGCCCTTGGTGCCAGGCGGGGTCTGCGGCAAAAAGGGGTCTGTCTTCAAGATAAAATCCGTTCTGACTCCATGGAACTCTTTCTGCTCCCTCAGGCACTTTCACTCCTTTATGGGGATTGACGCGTACGGAAACTGATGCGTCCGTCTCCATGAGCGCACGTATTACCGGCTCGGCGTCAAAGCTCTGACTCCGCAGCATGTTTATGAATCCTGAGGGGAGCTGCTGTGTCATATCAGGCGGGTATTGAGAATGGCAGCCGCCTCATCTCGCAGATAAGGAAGATCTATCACATAATGACATGGGTACTCGGGATGAAAGGTGCCCAGGCGTCCGGATTTTACGTTGATACCGTATTCTTTCTCAAGGATGTAACGGTACAGGCTGACCTGGATGGCGTAATGGTAATAAACAGTGTCCGGGATGTGCTCTATGGGGTATTTTCCATGCTTTCCGTATGGGTCGTCCTTGACCACATGTCCCTGGCGGTCCACCAGTTTACAGCTCCGTTTCCAGTCATATATTTCATATATGCCGTCCTTAAACCCAAGGAAGTCAAGCGTTCCTGCAATGCGGAATTTCTCGCTGAAAATTCGCCATTCGGTACGGTAGGGCAGCAGGGGTACGCAGCGTGAGAACTCCAGGAAATGCCGGAAAGCAATATCTTTCAGGGCTTCTGGCTCAGGGTCTTCCCCCAGGTAGTGGCGTTCAATGCGGTCATGCAGCTGTGTTCCGAGCTCACGTGCAATTTCGCCTTTTCGTGCCCATTCGGCCTTTATGACAGCAGCGGGGCGTTCCGGTGTGGCCTTGCGCTCGGCCCAGTAATCGGCATCAAACTGAGCGAAGAGCTTGTCCACCACTGTGGTAACACTCTCACACTGAATCCGTGTCCCATCTTCCGCCGTCACAGTGTATGTGTGGGAAGGTGAGTCAAAATCAATGCGGCAATCGCGCCGGTGGGCGTTCAAGAGGTTATAATTCATGGTAATAAAAAAATCCAAAAACACCGCTATGCTTTTGGATCATGAAATTAGTAGTCTCACCAGGATTCGAACCTGGAAACTCAGCTCCAAAAACTGATGTGTTACCATTACACCATGAGACTGTCCATGCACTGCGCACGCGGCGACATCTGCGCTGCAAAGTTAATAATAAAAATCCACAGAAGCAAATAAAACCGCACAGTCCACATAAATAGAATCAATCTTTTCAGAAGCACTATTTTATGGTGTTGGAGTTCTGGTTATAGGCTTTTGCAACGCATTTCCATTCGCCGTTGAGTTTGAGCATCAACAGAAAGTCAGTAAAGTCAATCCTGCCGCCCCAACTTTCTTCAAGTACACGCACAACCGCTACGGTTTCCTCCACGGCAAGAACATCAATACGAGCCTTGAAGTTCTCCCCTGCGGCAACTGTGTCAACATTGTGGTAAAACTGCTCAATTGAGCCATGTTCAAGTGTGCCGTCAAGTATGCCGAACAGGACGGCATCATCAGTGAACAGAGTCTTTGCGTATTCACTATTACCCTCTGCTACGCTTTTCACAAACTTTCCGGCAGCCTGGGCCACTGCTTCGTATTCTTTGATTTCGTTTCTCATATTATGTTGGTTATTTTATTATTATTTATGTCTGCAAAGTTAATACAGTATCTGATTTGTGTCAAGTACCGAAAAATTATTCATATACCGAAAAATTATTCGGTATTCTGATTATCAGCAATATTGCTTAAATTTGCGTACTGAATCAAAAGAGAAATATCAATGGCATACGAAAAGAAGATACCTGTTGACCTGGACTGTCCGCTCCGGCTGACAATGAGCCTGATAGAGTCAAAATGGAAATCATGCATACTTGATGAACTCCGCAGCGGCGCACCGATGCGCCCGAGCGAGATTCATAAATGTCTTCCGGAAGCAGTCCCCCGAGTACTTGACATCCAGCTCAAGGAGATGGTTGAGGACGGATTGGTGACCAAAACCATCTTTCCTGAACTTCCTCCCCGTTCTGAATACCAGATAACCGAACTCGGGAAATCCTTGCTTCCCATCATTGACTCCATGCTTAAATGGGGTGAAGACCATTTTGATATCTTTGAAAAGAAATATGGTTGTTAGGATATAGATACTTCTTCAGATTTTGCACTTCGTTTTGGAATCTATAAAATCCACATAAATAGAATCAATCTTGTTTACGGAGTTATTATATATCGCGGAGGTTGAGAAGGTTCTTTCCTTGTGTTTCGCCATTGTAAATGACTGTTGTGTTTTTGACACCAGGGAGAAGCTCCTGAAGATATTTGAGATTTTTTGTGAAATCGGTTTGGAATGTGGCTCCTGATTTAACTTCATATAAGTTCAGCCCCTCCGGAGTTTCTTCAACTATGTCAACCTCTCGGCCTGAGTTTTCCCTATAGAAATAAATGTTTGGTTCCTTGGCGATGTTATATCTGTTTTTCATCATCTCCGTTACTGCAATATTTTCAAAGATTGCGCCTCGCAAGGGATGTGTATCAAGCTGAGTACTCTTTTCTATTCCTAAAAGATAACAGAGTACACCTGAATCGTAAAAGTATAATTTGGGAGTTTTGGTAAGGCGTTTGGAAATGTTGGCGTAGTATGGGGGGAGGGAGTAGGCAATATACGAAGCTTTCAGCAGAGATATCCATGCAGAAATGGTTGGCGCGGAGACTCCCACTTCAACTGAGAGAGAAGCGAGATTGATTTCACTTCCAACGCGTGCAGCACATAGACGCATGAACAACTGGAATTTGTCAAGGTGCTGCACCTGTCCAAGAGTACGGATGTCTCGTTCAATGTATGTGCCGTAATAGTTGCGATAAAAAATTTCAGGGGGAATTAAGTCCGCAATAGTACCCGGATAGAATCCACGCCACATTAACTCAGAAGTTGTGACTGCAAGAATAGACTTATTGAGTTCTCGGAATGAAAATGGCAAAACTGTAAATAAGGCAGCTCTGCCTGCAAGCGATTGCATGGAGTTATGAAGAAGCGAAAAATTATTGCTTCCCGTAAGTATATATCTCAGAGATTTGTCTTTGTCCACTCGAGCTTGAATTGATGAAAGAATCTCCGGAAGGTTTTGGACTTCATCAATAATGGCACATGAGCCTAACGCGTCAAGAAAATTATTTAGATCATCAATAGCCTGATTTCTTGTGCTTGTATCCTCCAAATTGACAAAAGTATAGTCCGGGAAAAGATGGCGCGCAAGCGTTGTTTTACCGCTTTGTCTCGGTCCGGTCAAAATAATAGCGGGATAGTATTTAAC
>CAZNBD010000057.1:0-11750 GCA_964571405.1 uncultured Bacteroides sp.
TTGTGCGGATGATTATTTTGAGGAAATTGGGGAAAAAGTGTTAACTTTGCAGTCGGAAAGCTGTCTGCGTGTGCGCGGACATATTATTCACTAAAATATCAATACATTGGATACAGATCCTTTACCGGCGGTTCTGAGCCTGTTGGCAAATATTGAATCGCTGTCACTTGAGATAGGGCCTCTTGCGCCCGGTCAGTTATGGGCTCTGCTGGCCGCTCTGGTCTGCCTGATTGTTTCAGGTTTTGTCAGCGGCAGCGAGATTGCTTATTTTTCTCTGAATGAGCAGGAGCTTGAGGAACTTGATGAGGGTTCCGCGGCTAATGATATCCGGAAGTTTCTCCACAATCCCCAGCGTCTGTTGGCCACTATTCTGATTGCCAATAACCTGGTTAATGTTACCATTGTCATTCTGTGTAACTATTCCCTGGGCCCGATTTTCAGCGGCATGGGTGAGGTGCTCAGTTTCCTGCTTCAGACTGTTCTGCTTACATTTATTATCCTGCTGTTTGGTGAGATTGTTCCCAAGCTGATTTCCAATAGTTTCCCTCTGAAGTGGGCTCGTGCAGCTGTACCTGGAATCAAGGTGCTGTGGGTTCTTTTCAGTCCTCTGGCGCGGGTGCTTGTCCGGGGTGGTTCTGTGGTTAACCGTGTGGTTGCCAAGGAGGTGCCTGAGATTTCCACCACGGAGCTTTCACGCGCCCTGGAGATTACTCAGGGTACCAGCGGAGATGACAAGGAGATGCTGGAGGGTATCCTGCGTTTTGGAGGTACCACGGCATCGGAGGTGATGACCCCGCGTGTGGACATTACCTGGCTGGAGGAGGATATGGACTTTGATACTGTGCTCAGGGAGATCCGTAGCAGCGGTTATTCACGCATGCCTGTGGCCGGTGAGAGTCAGGATGATGTTAAGGGTGTGCTCTATGCCCGTGACTTGCTGCCGTATATTGGGCGTGAGGTGTCTGATGGTTTCAGATGGACTCAGCTTCTGCGTCAGGCTTATTTTGTTCCGGAGTCCCGCATGATTGATGATCTGCTTGAGGACTTCCGTCGCCTCAAGATTCATATGGCGGTGGTTGTTGATGAATACGGCGGTACTCAGGGTCTGGTGACGCTGGAAGATGTCCTGGAGGAGATTGTTGGTGATATTGATGATGAGTATGATGAGCCTGACAGCACTTTCAAGCGTCTGCGCGATGATACATATATTTTTGAGGGTCGAACTCCGTTGACAGACTTTTTCCGCATCACGGATCTTAATCCGGAGGAGTATGAGGATGTGACTGAGGACGTTGAGACCCTGGCGGGTATGTTGCTGGCCATCAAGGGGGATTTCCCCAAGGAGAAGGAGCCGCTTGTTTACGGGCGCTGCCGTTTCCTGATTCTTGATATTACGGATCACCGCATAGCGGAGGTGCGCGTCAAGGTTATGCCGGACATTCAGACTGAGGAGAAATGAGAATCCTGCTGATTATTATGGCTGTCTGTGCGCTGATGTGTTCCTGTGGGGGAGGGGAGCGTACGGCTGTGCCCCGCCCAAAAGCTTTTCCCCGCATGAGTCTTTACCCGGCTGAATATGTTTCAGACACGGTGAACGGTATGCTGCTGAGTGTCAATTCTTCAGCCCTTATAGAGCGCCCTGCGGACAATCAGCTGACGCTCAGTTATCCCGCTTACGGACTGAAAGTTTATGTTACCGTGCTTCATCCTGAAGCCGGACAGATGGAGCGCCTTGTGGCGGGACGTATGCAGCGCATGGAACTTGATATGGGCAGTGACCTTACGGTTGAAACGGCTGAGAATGACCGATACTACCGCTCCTTAGGGATGGCTCGCAGCGAGATTACACCTACACCTTACGAGTTCATGGTGTGTGCGCCCGGTCCAACTCTGGTATGGGGCGCGGCAGCATGGCTGGGAGTACCTGAGAACGCGGATTCTGTTGCTCCGGCAGCCCAGGCTGTTCTTGCGGATATCCGCCGCATGATCAATGATATAGAATGAGTGACACACCAGTCAAAGTCCGTTCAGAGCAGGGTATAAAGATATATTCCGCCCCTCTTCCCTGTGCATCAAACAGACGGGAGGCTGAGAAAGCTGTGGTGCGACTGCTTGTACAGGCAGCTTATGGACCGGAGGCAGTATATGACCACACCGAGTCCGGTGCACCGGTGGTAAGGTTGGGATCACAACTGTGTAGGTCAATCAGTGTGAGTCATTGCCATGATGAGGCGGCTCTGGCCGTTGCAGAGGAGGGGGATTTTATCGGAGTGGATATAGAGGAGGCCCGGAATCAGCTTTTCAAGGTGGCTCCGAGGGTTCTCTCTGTGGAGGAACTTGGGTATTATGGAAACGATATCACAGGCTTATTAGAAGCGTGGACACTCAAGGAGGCTGCTTATAAAGCTCACGGGGTCAAAGGAATAGATTTTCGGACGGATATACTTTTACCTGTCCCGGGATTACAGGAGACTCTTACGGTTCAAGGCATACAGTATGACATCATTCTCCTTGAACACAATCATTCCCACTGCTTAGCTATAGTGTGTCGGAGAACTGATTAATTGAAAACATTATAAACACTTTTTGTGAACTACTACTAATTTATTATCTTTGCATTGTCAAATACTGTGACAAGGCACACTTTTTGACAATGGAATGATGATAATACAAAGACCTCAATACCTTCAGAAATTAATTTCCCGCAGGCACAATGGAATGATAAAGATAGTCACAGGCATAAGACGTTGTGGCAAATCGTTCCTATTGTCAACTCTTTACGCCGGATGGCTCAGGGAGCAAGGGGTGGAAAACGACCATATCATAACAATTAATCTTGAGGATAGACGGAACAAAAAACTGCGTGATCCGGATGCGCTGCTTGAATACATTGACTCAAAATTGACTGATGATGCCGTCCATTACATAATGATTGATGAAATCCAACATGTAAATGAGTTTGAGGATGTACTCAATAGCTATCTGAACATGCCCAATGCCGACGTATATGTAACCGGCAGCAACGCGCAGTTCCTTTCCAAGGATGTAATCACAACATTTCGAGGTAGAGGAGACGAGATAAAGCTGTACCCTCTCAGTTTTGGTGAGGTTTTCCCTTATATGGACTTGCAGAAAGACCGTGCATTAACCACTTATATGCTTTTCGGAGGATTGCCACAGGTTGTCCAGAAATCATCCGAAGAAGAAAAGAATGAGTATTTGAAAGGGCTTTTCTCCCATACATATATCAGGGATATAAAGGACCGTTATGGTATAAAGAATTCAGAAATGCTTGATGAACTGCTCAATATCCTTGCATCAGACATCGGGGCGCTGACAAATCCGAGTAAACTCACCAATACTTTTGAGAGTGTAAAACATATGAAAGTCAACCGCATGACGCTGACATCGTATCTGGAGTATATATGTGATTCGTTTCTGGTGGAAAAGGCAAGCCGGTATGATGTGAAAGGGAAGCGGTATATTGACAGTCCGTATAAATATTATTTTACTGATTGCGGTTTGCGTAATGCCCTGCTGAATTTCCGGCAGACTGAGCCGTCACATTTGATGGAGAATGTGATATACAATGAATTGCGTGTACGTGGCTTTAATGTTGATGTAGGTGTTGTTCCGCTTCATCTTAGGAACGAGGATGGCAGCCGGGAAAGGAAACAGTTTGAGGTAGATTTCGTATGCAATATGGGCAGCAGGCGTTACTATATCCAATCCGCCTACCGGATACCGGATGTGGAGAAGATGAGACAAGAGGAAGCATCGCTACGCAATATTGATGATTCTTTCAAGAAAATCATTATCGTAGGCGAAGATACTCCAGTTTTGAGAAACGAGGCAGGCATTACTACAATGGGTATATATGATTTCCTGCTAAATGAAAATTCACTTGAACTGTAGCCGATGCCAATTTGCTAATCTGGAGATGTTTATGATTCCTGATATAGTGTGTCGGTTTCGTGGTGGAGGCGGGATGGGGGGATGATTTGGGTGAGGGTTTCCGGGGCGTTGGGACCTAAGGAGATGTCCATACCGGCGTCAAGTAATTGCTGCGCCAGGGCTGCTTTTCCGCGGAAGCCGTGGATTATCCATTTTACTTTTGGTTTGATAAGAGCGTGGAGCTGAAGGAGTTCCGCCCAGCACCTCACGCAGTGTATGATAAGTGGTTTTCCCGCTTTTTCTGCAATGAGTGCCTGACTGCTGAAAATTTTTTTCTGACGTTCAAGGTCAGCACCGCGGAGGCGGTCCAGTCCGGCTTCTCCAACTGCCACAACGCGAGGGTCTTCAACGATTTTTTCCAGCCAGTTCCAGTCCGGTTCTTTATCAGAGTCCCAGGGATGGATTCCGGCGCTGTACCATGCCTCTGCCGGGGATGTGGTAATTTCCTGGCCGGCTTCAAGGTTGGTTATGATGTCCGGTCCACGACGCGTATGCGAGTGAACATCAGAGAACTGCTCAAGTATTTTCATGGCACGGGGTCATGGCCGCACCCTCCCCATGGGTGGCAGCGGCATATGCGTTTAATGGCCAGCCAGGACCCGCGGAATGGCCCGTGTTTCCGGATAGCTTCCAGGGCGTAAGCGCTGCATGTGGGGGTAAAGCGGCAAGCGGGTGGAAACAGGGGAGAAATGCAGGCGCGATAAAAGTGAATGGGGAGGCACAATATCCACCCGATTAATCTGTTAACACTCTGCATCTGAAAGCTTTCCGTCCGGTTGGTAAAAATCCTTGATATTGTTTATCTGCCTGTTCATGGCCTTGGTTACCACAGAGAAAGGCAGGGTGCGGTCAGCCACATAAATGAAAGCCACGTCCAGCCTCAGGGCCGGGTCAAGCATCTTGCGCTGAGTATTGAGCCTGAAAGCTTCCCTGATACGCCGCCGCATCAGCACTCTGTCCACTGCATGTTTCAGACGTTTTTTTGGTACTGAAATGAGGAAAACGACAGGGGCGTCCGAGGCACGTCCGTCACTTTGACGCACAACCATCCTGAGGGGATATGCCAGACGAGTCAGCTCTGCTCCTGAGGCTGAAAACAATTTTTCAATAGCGATTTCAGAGCACAGTTTCTCCTTTTTATAGAGCCCGAGCGTTTTCATTGAGGCACAGGAATTTATGCGCCCGTTTCCTTGTCCAGATACTGACTGATGGCCGCGGTCATGGACGGAGCTTCAGGGGTGGGAGCCTCAATATCCAGTCTGAGGCCGGCCTCTTTTACGCTCTTGGCGGTGGAGGCTCCGAATGCAGCTATGCGGATATCTCCCTGCTTGAAGTTAGGGAAATTCTTCATCAGACTCTCTATACCCATGGGACTGAAGAAGACCAGCATGTCGTAATCAAACGCTTCATCAGGTGTAAAGTCGTTGCTGACAGTGCGGTACATCACCGCGCGGGTATAGTTGATATGATTATCTGACAGGAAAGCTGTGTCAGTACCGCTGTTAACCTCACTGGCGGCCAGGAGATAATTCTCGTTTTTGTGCTTGATCATGCTGGGCAGGAGATCTGCCAGTTTGCCGGTCTTGGAGGCAAAGATCTTGCGCTTGCGGTAAACGATATACTTTTGAAGGTAGTTGGCTATGGACTCACTGGAACAGAAATACTTCATTGTCACCGGAATGGTGATACGCATCTCTTCACAAAGTCTGAAAAAATTGTCCACAGCGGTCTTGGCGGTAAAAATTACTGCTGTAAAGTCCGGGATGTTCACTTTCTGCTGGCGGAACTCCTTGGTGGAAAGACCCTCAACTTTGACAAACGGACGGAAAACAACTTCCGTATCGTATTTGGCGGAGATGTCAAAGTAAGGAGATTTTTCAGACTCCGGCTTCGGCTGGGATACAAGAATTTTTTTAACTTTCACGCTTATAACAAATTACAACGGCTTAAAGGCTGAAGGCCTCCGATAGAGCGTAAGCTCCCATGACCATCAACCATGCCGGTATGATTTCAAGAGTGCAAAGGTACAAAATAAAATAGACAAATGAGCCAAAACCTCTGTAAAAAATTCTAAAACCCTTGATAATAAATAATATTCTTGCAGCCAGATAGAGAACCAGGGCACACACCGTAAGGGCCGGCGCCCACTCCGGATGGGCAATGAAAATGGCTGCCGGAATGCTCAGTGCAAGTCCCGCAAATGCCTGTGTGGCCACAAATCCGCAGATAAAATTATGCTGTCCTTCAGGGGAGGTGAAGGTGTAACCCACCAGATTATAAACCAGCAGCTGGAACAGGTAATAAACCGCGCACAGACCCATGCAGGCAAAAGCCCCCATGAATGAACATCCGGGGGTACGTACTCCAAACCAGAGGCATATTCCTGCGCTGACGCACAGCAGGGACGCCAGGGTGACCGCACCCGGCACAGGCGCGTTACCGGCGCTGTCAAATGCATTGGCACGCTGGCGTACATCAAAAAGGTCACTGCGGTATTTTTTCAGAGCCTTGCTGACAAAGGGGGCATTGATGGCATTAAGAATCAGCACTGCAATAAGAGCCACGCCCAATACCGTCCCCATGCCGCCGTCGGGCCGGTCAGAGGCATCAAGAGCGTTTTGGCCATTATCAGGCACGGGCAGGAGGCGTTCCGCAGCCACCTGCCGGGCGGCCGCATCCGCAATTGAGTCAAACACCCATGTGTCAACGATGTAAACCGTGCTGTCCCCTTCCATTCCTTATCTGAACTTGGGAGTGAATTTAACCGGATGCAGGGGTGCGAGAGCGGCTTTTACGGCCTCTTCAGCCGTATCCGCCACTGAAAATATCTGCAGGTGCTCAGGACGCATGAAACCGGCCTTGAGGGCGTGCTGCAGAAGGTCAAGGTAAGGGCGGAAGTAGTCATCAATATTGCATATGACCACATTGCCGCCGTAAAGCCCCAACTGCCGCCATGTGATAATCTCAGTGAGTTCATCAAAAGTACCTATTCCACCCGGCAGGGCCATCACGCCGTGACTGAGCTCAGCCATCAGAGCCTTGCGCTGATGCATGGACTGAACTGTGCGGAGTTCTGAAAGACCGGAGTGGTGCCATCTTAACTCAACCATGAACTCAGGAATAATACCCATTACCTCACCGCCGGCTTCAAGAGCACCGGTGGCAGCAGCTCCCATCAGCCCGGTTCGTCCGCCTCCTGTTATGAGAGTGGTTTCCTGGCGGGCCAGTAAAGCTCCGGCCTGATATGCGGCGTCAAGAAATTTCTGCGGAGCGGCTGAACTTGAACCGCAGTATATGGTTACAGCTTTCTTATTCATATGGTAAAAGGGACTTATAACTCATTGATTTTCTGTTCAAGATAAGGGGTTGGCCTCAGACTGTAAGCCCTCCGGAGCAGTTCCCGGGCCCGTGCTTTATCATGCTGAGCGTAATAATTTCCCAGCAGAATCAGAGCGTCCAGGTTATCAGGCTGAATCTCCAGCAGGTGCGAGGCTGTGCTGACAGCCTCCTCCACCAGGCCGTCCAGAAGGAGAGCCCTGCAGCGCAGAGTCAGCAGCAGAGGGTCATCAGGCTGTGCCTGAAGCAGATAATCCGCATACCTGACCGCCTCAGCACCGCTGCGGCGCCTGAGCCAGTAATTGAGCAGCTGCATGGCCACAGGTCTGCGTGCGTAAGGCATCTGACGGTACAGGTTGTCAAGAATTTCACCGTACAGATTGGCCCTGTGAGTGGAGAAACAGAGCTCCCCTGCATCCGAGAGCAGGGAATCCAGGGGCATGCCGTGACTCATGGCATTCTGCACTGTGGTCAAGGCCGCCGTTGAGTCACTGCGCATCCAGCAAGCCACCACCAGATGGGCTGAAGCGTCAACATCTGCCGGAGTCCTCTCCACCACAATGGAATAGAGAGCCTGCGCGCTGGCCCATTCCTCGGCGTCCCAGGCGCGCTCGGCGCGTTGAATCAGTACGGAGGTGGGAGTGAGCTGGGCTCCCGCCATGAAGGGGAGCAATATCATCAGCAGTCTGAAAACAGTGCGCATGTCAGTATTTGAAAGAGCTCCCGCCCAGGAACTCCCTGAGCAGACTGGTTGAAGGCAGAAGATGTATTCCGATGGGGAGGAAATAACTCAGGAATTTGCGCAGGCGGTAAGCCTCAGCATACTCCGGCACATCATTTGGCACAGTGCGCAGAATGCTTTCCGCATAATCCTTCATCACTCCCAATTCAAAGATGAGCGAGGAGTTGAACATGGCGTCCGCATTCTCCTGGAACGGGAAAATCCATTTTTCCTCCCCGCGGCGCACGCTGGGCCAGCGTTTGATGGTTTCTTCAGCGCTTGTGCCGCGGTACTTATGGTCACGGATAATGCGGCGGAGCAGACGGTTGTCAGTGGTGGGCACCCAGTTGTGATCATCAATGGACAGGGTGGTGAGGGCGGAAACGTACACGCGGTATTTCTGGTGCTCCGGAATGTGGGCGGTAAGCTCCGGATTGAGGCCGTGGATACCTTCAATGAGGAGCACGGAGCCTTCTTCCAGGCGGATTCTATTGCCTTTATACTGGCGGCGCCCAAGTTCAAAATTATAAGAGGGCAGTTCCACTTCCTCCCCTGCCAGGATGGCGTTCAGATCCTTGTTGAACTGGTCAAGGTCAAGGGCGTACAGGCTTTCATAATCATAATCACCGTCCGCGTCCCGGGGCGTGTGTTCCCGGTTTACAAAGTAATCATCCAGCGAAATGAGAACGGGTTTGAGCAGGTTTGTCATCAGCTGGATTGCCAGACGCTTTGTGGTGGTGGTCTTTCCGCTGGATGACGGACCGGCTATAAGGATGATGCGTGCGCCTCCGTCAGCGTATCTGCGGGCAATCTCCTCGCTTATACGTGCAATGGACTTCTCATGGAGAGCCTCCGCCACATTGATAAGTTCCGGAGCCCGGCGCTGTTTCACCACCATGTTCAGCTGCCCCACATTGCTCACACCCACAATTCTGTTGAAATTGAGGTAATCCGTGAAGGCACGGTACATTTTTTCCTGGGGCAGGGGAGTGAAAGCTTTGTCCGGTTCAGCAGGATTCTGAGCCATCAGCAGGAAGCCCTCATGGTAAGGATGGAGGTCAAAGACAGAGATCATGCCTGTTGACGGTGCCAATGTTCCGTAATAGCTGTCTGCAGTGTCTGACAGGGTGTAATATGTATCATACAGGGGATGGGTTGTCTCCAGGAGCTCTATCTTGTCCGTGAGGCCGCGGCTGCGGAAAACCTTTATGGCATCCGCTGTGAGTACTTCATGCCGTTCAAAAGGCATGTCCTCAGCCACCATGCTCTCCATAACCTGCTTGAGGGATTCAATCTGAGGCGCGCTGATTTCCGTCCGGTTTCCCACACGGCAGTAATACCCCCTTGAGATGGAATGTTCAATGCGCAGACTTTCACCGGGGAAAACCTGAGAAACGGCGCGGTACAGCACCATGCACAGAGACCGCACATAAACACGCGGCCCGGAGCCTTCAACGGGACTCTGGAATTCAACCAGTTTGGGCTGATAGACGGGATAATCCATTCCCTCGGTCTTGTTGTTTACACGTGCGCATATGGGTTTGAAACCCAGTTCATCACTCAGGCGCGCGGCAATGGAGCTCAGGGTTTCCCCTCCCTCCACGGCTATATACCGGCTCAGATTGGTGCAGTAAATTTCAGGCATCGTTATTCTTGTGTTTTAGTATTCTTAATATCCTCAGCGGGAGCGTCATTTAAAACGCGGGCCTTGTCCTTTTCCATGTCTGATGAGCGTCCCTGCTGGCGTGTCTCTTCAATCTTGGCCAGAATTAAGAAGCGGTAAAAAGCTTCCAGACAGGAGCGTATGAATCCCGGCCAACCCTGTATGAATCCGCCCTTGATGATGTAACGCTTGAAGAATCTGAAGGCAGGGTCATAAAGCAGTTTTACGCTGTGATATGATGCTGAGCGGCGGTTAACCTCCACGTCAGTGTAACCGTTCATCTTTTCAATGTTACGGTGTACGGTTTCATTGGCCAGGTGAATGAATGCCAGGTCATGTCTGCGGGCGGGTATCTTCACCACGGGCCCCTTGTGGATGACACGGGAATGAATCCTGTACGGCCACTCGGCTTCATCGCGGTTAAAGAAGCGGAGCACCATTTCAGGATAATAACATTTCATCCATTTTCCCATGAAATAACTCTTGAGCGGAATGAGAAAACCGCGTGGGGAGGGATCCAGTGTTATTTCCTGCTTCAGATAAGGTATCAGCCCCGGAGGCACAAGCTCATCAGCATCCACCACCAGTACCCAGGGATACCGGGCCGCATGAATGGCAAAATTACGGTAAGCCTCCACAATTCTGTGATGGCCGCGCTCCTTTACAATTACGTCAGCGCCGAGGGCACGCGCTTTCTCCACCGTGCCGTCCGTACTTTCCATGTCAACCACCAGAATCTGGTCCGCGCCGTGCAGGGAGCGGATGCAGTCTTCAATGTTATTCTCCTCATTGAAGGTCTGTATTATGGCACTGATGGGCGGTGTGTCCATGCTTATTTCTTTTTGAAGAGTTTTTTGAAGCGCCGGCGCCTTATGGCCGCATTATAATAATCCCTGTACCGTTTCCGTACTGTATTTACAAAGTCAGTTCCCAGGCCCATCTCAGAGGCATAAGCACAGGCCACAGCTGCAGTGGCATCTTCAGTATCAAGCAGGGCGTCAAAATTCCTGATTAATACCTCCGGATTGTGTACTCCGAATTCCATGCGGTTTATATCCACCAGAGTAAAGCGGTAAGAGCCTGCTTCATCCTGCTTCCAGAGTATATTGCCGGGGGACATATCTTTCATCCATACGCCTTTACGGTGAATGTCAGCAATGAAAGCGCCCAGGGCGGCTGCAATTTCCTCAAAGTCCTCCCGGTTCTGTACTCCACGCAGTTCTACGTAATCCATGGCCGGAGCGCAGGCATAATGGCTCTGCTTGAGATTGCCGCAGAAACCGCGCCGCAGGGTAAAGAAATAGGGCTCCGGAGTTGGGATTCCCATGCTGAGAAGCTGCTGCGCGTTCATGAAAGCGCGCTGTGCCTTGGGCATCCTGAGCCGGTAAATCATTCCCTTTATCCACACCGGCACGGCATAGGACTTTATGACAGCCGCAGGCTCTGAAGTAATCCACAGAGTATTACGTCCGCTGTAAATATTACGGGCGTTCTCCGGCACCCCTGTACGCGCCACAGCCTGTGCCACGGCGGCGTATGGGGTCTGCTGAAGGTCTTTTCTTACTCCGTATTCCTGTGTCACGGGATTGTGTTAATCCATCTCCAGATCGCCGTTAAGCACTTCGTGCCAGGGCAATCCGTTAACAGCCAGTTCACTCAGGAACGGATCCGGATCAAATTCCTCAACGTTACGTACACCCTTGAGGTTCCATTTACCGGTGAGGAACATCATGGCACCCACCATGGCGGGAACGCCGGTGGTGTAGCTCACGGCCTGCATACCGGTTTCCAGATAGGCCTCGTGGTGTGAACAGTTGTTGTAAATATAGTAAGTGAGGGCCTTGCCTTCCTTGTCCTTGCCTGAAATGCGGCAGCCTATGCTGGTTTCTCCCACATAATTCTCGCCCAGGTCCTGAGGATTGGGCAGTACGGCCTTGAGGAACTGCAGGGGTACAATCTTGGTGCCGTTGTATTCCACTTCCTCAAGGCGGGGCATGCCGATGTTCTGGATCACACGGAGATGTGTGAGGTATTCCTGGCCGAAGGTCATCCAGAAGCGGGCGCGACGCAGGGTGG
>CAZNBD010000058.1:0-11368 GCA_964571405.1 uncultured Bacteroides sp.
TAACACTGCGCGGCCGGGTTCTTCCGGTGGGTGGTATAAGAGAAAAAATACTTGCGGCAAAACGTGCCGGCATAACGGAAATAGTAATGAGCGAGCGAAACCGCCGGGACATAGAAGATATGCCTCAGCAGTATCGTCAGGGTCTCAATTTCCATTATGTTGAAACAATTCCTGAAGTGCTGCAGTTTGCCATCACAGACCAGGAACCGGCAGCTGCGCGGACTCTGTAAATCCGCTTGCAGAGAGTTCAGATAGACTGCTCAATATTCCAGACAAAGGCACGGAGGCCAAGGCGCGGACGCTCTTGGTCAAATGCCTTGAGTTCTGCAAGCACACGTTCCACCTGATTGTCCTCCACCATTGTTATTATGGCTCCCGCCATTGACGGCCAGGCGTGGGAACCGTAATGCGGTTCCCCGTTTACGCTTCCGCGGCCGCTCACCTGCTCCCATGCCGTGAAACCACGGCAGTTATTGTGGTCAAGCATGGTGAGGATGCGCTCATGGTGGGCCTGGTCATAGGCTATGAAGATGCATTTCATAAAATTACTCAGCGGATTAAGTTAATCAATTGGCACGAGCCTTCAGGAGTGCGCGGCGGTGTTTGCGGCGCGCCTTGTTAATATCCCTGCGGGCAAATACGCAGTAAAGCACCGGAACAAACAGCAGTGTGAGGACTGTGGAGAATGTCAGACCACCGATAACGGCCGTACCCATGGGTCTCCACATTTCAGCACCCTGACCGGTTCCCACTGCCATAGGCACCATGCCCAAGACTGTGGTGAGTGTGGTCATAACCACAGGACGCAGACGGCTCTCACCGCCCAGGATTACAGAGCGACGTATGCTCATTCCGCGCTCACGGTTCAGTGAAATATAGTCAATGAGCACAATACCGTTCTTCACCACAATACCTATAAGCATGATAGCTCCGATCATACTCATCACATTGAGGGTGTGACCTGTCAGATACAAGATGATGAACACACCTGAGAATGCAAAGAGCAGTGAGGTCATGATAATGCCCGGGTAAGTATAACTTTCAAACTGGGCAGCCATCACAATATATACCAGGATGATGATAAGCACCGCAAGGGTGAGCAAGTCACGGAATGAATCCTGCTGATCCTCATAAGAACCTGCAAGCTCAATGTTCACTCCGGCCGGAATTTCCATCTGGGCTATGGCGGCTTTTGAAGCCTCAACAATCTGGCTCATGGGCACGTCCTGCACCACTGTGCTGACTGTGATGATACGTTCACGGTCCTTACGTTCAATGGTGGGCGGTGTGAAACGTTCCACCACTGTACCTATATCCCGGATACGTACAGCCTGACCGGCGTTGTTATATATCAGGATGTTCTCAATATCTTCCAGAGATGTACGGCTTTCAGGAGCGTACATGACCTTGATGTCATACTCCTCACCGTCCTCACGGTAACGTGAAGCCAGCTGACCGTTAATGCGGTTACGCAGATAATTGGCGGCCGTGGAGAGATTGAGTCCGTAAAGGGCAAGTTTTTCACGGTCAAAATCAACCTGGAACTCAGGCTGGTAATCGGAGCGTGAGATAATCACGTCAGCAGTTCCCGGAATTTCCAGCAGTGCGCGGCGCAACTGCTGTGCCACAGAGTCTGTCTCCTCAAAATCATAACCGTAAATCTCATAATCCAGAGTGGCCTGGCCGCCCATTGAGCCGCCCATGCCGCCCACGGATACCTGAACTTTCTTGAACTCAGGGTAATGGCGGAGATCCTCACGCATCAAGGCGGCAATCTCAGTGATTCTGCGCTCACGGTCACCGGGATCAGAGAGGCGGATATTCATGCTGATGATATGCGGGCCGTTATCCTGCAGAGAGGCAAAGGTGTTATCTGATGATGCAGAGCCGGTGGTGAAGTTTATCACGTCAATTTCAGGGTATTCCTGCTGCCACTGGGCAGTGAGACGCTGTGCTGCGTCCTGTGCCACTTCCACACGTGTTCCGATTGGAAGCTCCAGGTTTACACGCAGACGGCCGTCATCAGCGGTGGGGAAGAACTCCGTACCCACATATTTCATCAGGAAGATGGAACCTGCAAATATTCCTATGCAGGCAATGAATGTAATTAGTTTATGGGAAACAACCCACTGCAGGGTACGTCCGTAACCACGGTCAAAAGCATCAAGTGCCTTGCTGATGGGTGTAAACAGAATGGTGTACAGTTTACCATGGTGATTGACACGGCGCAGCAGCTGGCTGCAGAGCATGGGGGTGAGGGAGAGCGCGCAGATGGTGGAGATTATCATCATGATGGTAACCATCCAACCGAGCTGACGGAACAGTACACCTGTCATACCTGTCACCAGGGTGAGCGGGAAGAATACCGCAATCAAGGTCAGAGTCGAGGCCACAACGGAAACTGCCACCTCGTTTGTTCCGTGGACGGCTGCCTGCTTGGGATCAGAACCGCGTTCAATGTGTGTGGTGACATTCTCCAGTACCACAATGGCGTCATCCACCACCATACCGATGGAGATTGACAGGGCTGACAGTGATACGATATTGAGGGTATTACCTGTTGCATACAGGTAAATGAATGAGGCTATAAGGGAGATGGGGATGGTGATGGTGATGATGAGGGTGGCACGCCAGCGGCCGAGGAAGAAGAATACCACAATCACCACAAACAGAAGTGCATACAGAACCGTCTCTACCAGTGAGGCAATGGTATTACGGATATTGTCAGAGGTGTCTACAATCAGGCCCAACTGAACGTCAGACGGGAGGCGCTGCTGGAGTGAGGGCAGCATGGCCAGAACCTTATTGGAGATTTCCACTGAATTGGCACCGCTCTGCTTCTGGATGATAATCATTGCGCCCTGCTCACCGCCGTTAAAGGTACGCTGGGCCCTTTCTTCCAGTGAATCATCAATGCGTGCCACATCACGCAGATAAATGGTACGGCCTCCCGCGTTGCTGACAACCACATCAGCCAACTGGTCACTTGAAGTGAATTCACCCTGCACGCGGAGGGCGTAAGTCTCGTTTCCTACATCAAAGTTACCGCCGGGGATATTACGGTTCTCAGCTCCGATAACAGTTCCAATCTGTTCAACAGTGAGATTGTAGGCCTCCAGGCGAGCAGGATCCACATAAACGTGAATCTCGCGCTTTGGAGCACCGGAAATGGATACTGAACCCACTCCGTTCACACGGGCCAGAGGGTTGGCAATGTTCTCATCAAGAATCTTGTACAGTCCGGGCATGCTCTCAGTGGCCTTGACAGAAAGCAGGATAATGGGAATCATGTCCGTTGAGAACTTGAAGATGATGGGAGTTTCAGCATCATCAGGCATGGATGAGGAAACAAGGTCCAGCTTGTCTCGCACATCGTTGGTCAGTACGTCAATATCCTCGCCGTATTCAAATTCAAGGGTTATCACGGAGATATTCTCGCGTGACTTTGAGGTGATATGTTTGAGGTTGCTGACAGAATTAAGCACGTTTTCAAGCGGACGTGTCACATTCTGTTCTATATCCTGAGCAGAGGCGCCCTGATATGTTGTCATTACCATCAGGGTGTTGGTCTCAACATCAGGATAGAGGTCAATGGGCAGTTTCTGAAGTGAGAACAAACCCAGGATAACCACAGCCACAAAGCAGAGCGTGGTCATGATGGGGCGTTTCACCGCACTTCCGTATAGGCTCATATCTTTTTATATTTTTGGAGTCAACTGTGATTAATCAAGGATTTCAATTTCCACACCGTCAGCCAGGCGGGTCTGGCCTGTTATGACAACGGTATCGCCCTCATTAAGGCCTGAAAGGATTTCATATGCATCATCCAGTCTGCGACCCAACTCAACGCGGCGGTAATCAACGGTATTTCCTTTCACCACATATACGTACTTGTTACCGGAGCCTATCTGCTTGACAACGGCGCGGTCAGGTACCACAATGTGAGGAGCATTACCCAGATTGAGGTTTACACGGGCAAACATGCCGGGGCGCAGACGCTCTGAGGTGTTATTGACTGCCACTTCCACTTCAAATGTGCGGGTGGCGGGGTCAACTGTGGGATATACACGTCTAACAGTTCCGTGGAATTCCTCATTGGGATAAGCATCAAAAGTAAGGTCCACGGGGATGCCGGCACGCACCTGTGAGATATGATTTTCATTCACATTGAGCATAATCTTTACGTCAGGCGTAAGCTGACCCACACTCAGGATGGGCTGACCTCCGCTGAAATCTCCCGGGTCAAAGTTACGGGCGGTAACCACTCCGGTGATGGGAGAACGCAGTTCAGTATTCTCAATTATATTGTTATACTGTGAGCGGGCAGCGTCCAACTGAGCACGCAGCTGATCCACAGCCTGCTGCGTTCCGGAACCTATTTCCAGCAGACGCACCGCGCGGTTATACTCACGCTCCAACTGTTCCATGTTTATGCGCACCTGGTCAGCGTTGGCACCGTCCATGGTGACAAGGAGCTGCCCTGCCCTGACATGGTCTCCCACTTCAACTGATATGGTTTTGATGCGGTTTGGTGAGATGGGGGCGATGTTATTGACATTCTCTGCCTGTACTGTGGCGGAGTAAGTGGCAGTCTGGGGAACTTCACGGCTCTGAGCCACATCAACTGTGACAACGGGAAGCTGCTGGACATGCTCTGTCTGTGCAGTCTCTTTTGAACAGGAGGCGGCCAACAGAAGGACGCCGGAGGCTATATATGCTCTGTATTTCATTGGTTTATTATTTTAATCGGAGTTACTGGGCCTGATAGGAGCTTATGTCTGCATCTCCCCGCAGGAGCTCAAGATTACTGTGAGCCACAAGATAATTATAAATGGCCTGGAGATAAGCCAGACGGGAACGTGTCAGTGCAAGTTCACTGTCACGCAGGTCAAGATAAGAGGCTGCGCCTATATCAAAGCTTGCCACCATGATGTCATGAGCGCGCACGGCCTGGTTCACGCTTTCCGAGCAGGAAGCTATCTGGCGCACGTTCAGGTTGATGTTATCAATGGCCAGGTCAACCTGCATGGCAATATTGCGTTCAAGATTGGTGCGCTGAAGCTCAAGTTCCTCATGCTGCAGCTGGGCCTGGCGTACACGGCTGTAACGCTGGCCTCCTGAAAAAATGGGTACGTTCAGTGACAGACCTACGGTGGAATACGGATTCCAGCGGAAGTTCCTGAAGGCATTGCCATTGCTCATGGAAGTCCATGTATAATTGGCTGTCAGGGCCAGAGTAGGACAGTAAGCCAGTTTCTGGATGCGGATATTGCGCTGAGCCATATCCCTGTCGTAATCCAGAATGCGCAGTTCCGCATTGTTTCCGTAATCACGTGCGGCAGCCAGCGTGGTCTCATACATGGTGGCCTCATATCTGCTCAGGGAGTCATTGGGCATGATTTCCATGTGGGCATCCACTCCCATCAGAATCAGCAGCTGAAGACGTGCCTGCTTGATGGCTATCTCAGACTGAAGCAGCTCAGGCTCAATATTCTGCATTGCCACAGATGTACGGAGCACATCATAATCAGAGGCGGCTCCGGCCTCAAACTGGCGGCTGTATGTCTGATGTGTCAACGCTGCCATATCATAACTTTCCTGGATAACCTGACGGGTGTTCTGGGCAAGCATCAGGGCGTAATATGCATTCTTGACCTGATTGACAAGATTCTGACGGCTCTGACGCGCCACTTCCACACTGCGGGCAATCTGTGTATCAGACAGTCCGAGGCTCTGCCACAGCTGAGGGGCAATCAGGGGCAGGCTGGCCTGGAAGCCGAGGCTGAATGAGTTATCACGTCCCATCTTGATGCCCTCACCTTTACCGGATGAACCGGCGCGAGACTCAGGTTCCTGCTCCGTTCCACCGGGAAGCATGGAGCCGAAATCCATGTCCATATACATTACCTGCTTGGCAACCATGCGGCTGTAAGAGCCTCCGAAGTCAACAGTGGGCAGAAGCTGTCCTATAACCTCACGCTTGCTGTAATCCACCCGCTGAATCTCCATGTCAGCAACCCTCACTGTGGGGTTGCTGTCCAGAGCTATTCTCAGGCACTGGTCCAGCGTGAGTTCCACCGGCTCCTGCTGTGCCGTGGCCACCAATCCTGTGGCTACAAACAGCAGAGAAGCCCCAATTTTCTTTATAAAATCCATCTGGGATGTAATGAGAAGTAATTACGGAAATTTTTCTGCAAAGGTACTTATTCATCTACCGTTGCACAAATCAAATATTCTAAAAGTTCTTAACATTGGCCAAAAACTCCAACATTGGAGAAAAATGGGAAAATCCAACTTGGACTGAAAATGTACTGAAACAGAAAAAGCGCCGATTTCTCAGCGCTTTTTCTATCTACCAAAAGTTAGTTGATATATATCACGATTTCGCTCCACAGCGGTGCGTGATGGGAATTATGTCTTATTACTGTTTATATGACACTCACCAAATCAAAAGGTTTAATCCGGGAATACGCATTAACCTCTTTTAACGTTTAATCCGTTTTCAAGGAACCTTTCCCAGAGCCATGAAATGGTGCAGACCAGTACGCAGGGCAGGAACAGATGGAAATTACCGCTCATTTCCGGAGCCAGGAACATGGCCATGAAGGGCGCGCGGATAACTCCGGCCATCACGCCTGACATGGCGATAAATGCAAATTCACTCACCGGCAGATTCACCCCCGGAATGTAATTCAGGATCATGGTGAAGAGGAAACCTGACACACATCCGGCAAAAAGGGTGGGAGCAAACGAACCGCCCACACCGCCGCCGTGATTGGTAACTGAGGTCAGCGCACCCTTGGTCAGCGTTATTCCGCCCAATATCAAGAGCAGCGGTACTATCTGTGAAAATATGCCTTCCGGTTCAAGTCCGAATCTGAATATTACATCTTCCTCACCCTTAAGAAGGATGTTGACAACTCCGAAACCTTCACCCCACACGGCAGGGAAAAGGAAGAGAAGTCCTCCCAGGAAAGCAGATGACAACAGTCCGCGGAGCCAGATGCTGTTTATCTTCCCCAAGACGCGTGCCGCAATATTTCCTGTTCCACGGTAAAACCAGCTGTATGAGCCGCAGAACAATCCCAACAGGAGCAGCCAGGGGAGCCAGCCCCATTCCAGGGTGTGGAGTGGACTGTAATCAAAGGGGTAAATGGAGCCTCCGAATATAAAGGATGAAAGTCCGGCAATCAGGCAGCTCAGCAGGAGCCCCAGAATTACAGGTGTGGTTACCGGTAAACCTATCACTTCCAGAGCAAAAAGCATACCGCCGATTGGAGCCTTGAAGATGGCAGCGATACCGGCACCCGCTCCACAGCCTATTATGGTACCCATCATCACCGGGGAGATGTGAAAACGCCGGGCAAGATTTGAGGCTACCGCTGCACTGGAGAATGCTATTGGCCCCTCGGCTCCGGCACTTCCGCCAAATCCTAAGGTTACAGCATTGGCCATCAGAGGAGAATACATCAGCGAGGGAGCCATGTAAGGATTATCCTCTTTCAGATGGGTCTTTACCTGCCCCGTGCCAGTTTCAAGATCCGAGCGGAAAATGTACTTCTGCATCACTATTGCCAGGGCTACCCCCGCAGCAGGCAGGCAGAACAGAATCCAGTTGGGACCGACAGGGTTCAGCCATGACTGACACAGCTGGGTCAGCAGCCGTATTCCGCCCTTGAGAAGAAAGGCGGAGAAACCGGCGGCCAGTCCCACAATGCACATTATGAGCAGGAAGCGGGAGCGGTCTGACGGGAACAGACGTGACAGCAAACTGTTGTTCTGAGTACTCACCTGTTACAGAGCTGAAAGGCGTGCACGGAGAGTGGCAATCTTGGAAGTGGCATCCGCCTGCTTCTGTTTCTCAGCGGCCACCACGGCTTCAGGAGCCTTGGCGACGAAGCGTTCATTGGAGAGTTTTTTCTCCACAGAAGCAAGGAATCCTTCAAGATATGCTATTTCTTTGAGAATACCCTGACGTTCAGCCTCTGTATCTTCAGTGGCGGCACGGGGAATACCGAACTCAGCGGTTCCGGCCATGAAGTATGTGGCTGTTGCATCATGAGAAGCACCCTGCTCCACTTCCTCCACAGCTGCCAGTTTCTTGATAACGGGAATGATATCTCCAGGCAGATTGATGGATGAAAGCAGACGGAGAGGTTCACGCTGGGGTATGTTACGGCGGGCACGCACACCGCGGACACCGTTGATAATATCCTGAGCCATTGCCATGTCAGCAAGCAGTTCAGCAGAAACCTCCTTGGGCTGGGGCATGGGGGCATACATTATGCTCTCTCCGGGACGACGTTCACCCAGATGCTGCCACAGTTCTTCAGTGATAAAGGGCATGAAGGGATGGAGCAGACGCAGAAGGCTGTCCAGGAAGTTTGAAGCCTCGCGGTATGTCTTTCCGTCCATGGCGGAGCCGTAAGCGGGCTTGATCATTTCAAGATACCAGGAAGAGAAATCATCACGGAACAGCTTGTATATGGTCATAACCGCATCATTGAGGCGGAATTTTTCAAATGAATCATTCATTTCCTCAATGGCCTTGGACATTGCAGACTCAAACCAGCGTGCGGCTGTGGCGGCTATTTCAGGCTGCTCGGCAGATTCATCAACGGCCAGCCCGCGCAGCAGGCGGAATGAGTTCCATATCTTATTACAGAAATTACGTCCGTTTTCAACCAGTTTATCATCATAAATGATATCGTTACCGGCCTGGGCTGCCATCAGGAGGCCCAGACGCACACCGTCTGCTCCGTACTTTTCAATCAGATCCAGCGGATCAGGTGAGTTACCCAAAGTTTTACTCATCTTGCGGCCGATGCTGTCACGTACAATACCGGTAAAGTAAACATTGTTGAAAGGCTGCTTGCCCACATACTCATATCCGGCCATTATCATACGTGCCACCCAGAAGAAAATGATATCCGGACCGGTAACCAGAGTGGCTGTGGGATAATAGTAATTTATCTCCTCGTTACCGGGATTATTGATACCGTTGAAGAGAGTGATGGGCCAGAGCCATGAGGAGAACCAGGTATCCAGCGCTCCGGGATCCTGACGCAGGTCATCTGCTGTCAGTGCGGGATTGCCGCTCTGACGGCGCGCTTCCTCAAGTGCTTCCTCCGGAGTGAGGGCAACAACATACTTTTCTGGCTCATCAGGCTTATTATAGAAGTATGCCGGAATGCGGTGTCCCCACCAGAGCTGACGGCTTATGCACCAGTCCTTGATATTCTCCAGCCATACACGGTAAGTATTCTTATACTTTTCAGGAACAAAGCGGATTATATCATCCATAACGGGTGAAAGGCTCATATCTGCAAAATGTTCCATCTTCACAAACCACTGCAGGGACAGGCGGGGTTCAATGGGTACTTTTGTACGCTCACTCAGACCAACATTATTAATGTAATCCTCCACACGCTCCATCAGGCCTGCGGCTTCAAGATCCTTTGAAATCTGCTTACGGACATCAAAGCGGTCCATGCCCACATACATGCCTGCAACTTCTGAGACTGTTCCGTCCTCATTGAATATATCAATGGTATCCAGGTTGTGGGTCTGACCCAGCATATAGTCATTCTTGTCATGGGCGGGTGTAACCTTGAGACATCCTGTTCCGAATTCAATTTCCACATACCGGTCCTCAATCACGGGAACGTCACGGTTCACCAGAGGCACAATAACACGGCGTCCCTTGAGCCATGTATTCTTGGGGTCCTTGGGGTTGATGCACATGGCGGTGTCGCCCATGATGGTCTCAGGGCGTGTGGTGGCCACCACTGCATAATGGCGTCCGTCCGCATCAGTGTGCAACACGTTTCCTTCTGCCGGAACAAAGTCTGCAGAGAGCTCGCTCTCCGGGCTCAGGTAATATTTGAGATAATAAAGCTTGCTCTGTTCCTGCTCAAAGAACACCTCGTCATCACTGATGGCGGTACAGTTCTGAGGATCCCAGTTCACCATCCGCAGGCCGCGGTATATCAGTCCTTTATTGTAAAGATCAACAAAAACTTTCTTAACGCTCTCACTTAGGCTTTCATCCATGGTGAAAGCAGTGCGGTCCCAGTCACAGGAAGCACCGAGCTTGCGGAGCTGCTTCAGGATGATACCTCCGTGCTTCTCAGTCCACTCCCATGCATGCTTGAGGAACTCCTCTCTGGTGAGGTCCGTCTTTTTGATACCTTCAGCAGCGAGTTTGGCAATCACCTTGGTCTCTGTGGAAATAGAGGCATGATCCGTACCGGGCACCCAGAGGGCATTCTTACCCTGCATACGGGCGCGGCGCACCAGTATATCCTGAATGGTATTATTGAGCATATGGCCCATGTGGAGCACTCCGGTCACATTGGGCGGAGGAATAACAATGGTGTAAGGCTCACGTGCATCAGGGGTGGAACGGAAAAGTTTATGTTCCATCCAGTACTGATACCATTTCTCCTCTACTGAGGTAGGATCATATTTCTGAGGTAATTCTTCCATATTAAATATCTAATTTTCTGCAAAATTAGTAATAAATTTGTGTTCTTCCAAAATCCTGAGTGCCAGTGCGCGCTGAGCACCCCCGGCCTGTACCTCAGCCTGAGCTGCCGCGGCAGCCTGCTCAGGGTACGCGGGCAGGATATTGAGCCAGAGCCGGAAGCCGGTGTAACGGGACATCTCATCCGTGGAGCCTACAAGCCTTTCCGCCAGGTCCGGGGCGTAAGGGAGCTTACGCAGCAGACGGTGACAGAGGATGTCAGCCACCTCAACAGCAGGAACCTCTGTAACCATCTTCAGGGCCTGTTCCTCTGTGAGTTCCGCCGGATCAAGCAGCATGGGCGCCAGAAGCATGCTCTCACGCGTGGAGGTATTGGCCCATAAGCGTTCAGCAAGTGCCCGGTCCGGGCCGAACATGGCAGCTGCTTCCATGATTTGCGGGAGGTTGAGCCCGAAAATTATACGGAAGGGAGACCCGGCGCTGCGCAGTCTGTCCGCTATCACTCCGTTACGCATGGCAAAAAAATGACGCTTCACACGCTGCATGTCATTGAATGATGAATCCGCTGTAAGGTCTTTTTCCATTGGCTCTGTCTTATTTTTCTGCAAAATTAAGGCATTTTTTACGAAAAAATATGTTGTGTCTGTTGAAAATTTGGTAATGATTAATTTTTTTGCTAATTTTGGAGTATAAAACGCAGGTGCTTATCAGCACATAATTAAATAAAGGACTTACAATATAAAATGAACAATAAAGATTTCAGAAATTTTGCAACCGGTCATCTGGGCATGAACGGACTTGCCCTTGACCAGTACGCCCAGGCCATCAGCAGCAAGGCAGTTCCTGTGGCTTCATACATCAGCCCCACCATCATTGAGGAAC
>CAZNBD010000059.1:0-11204 GCA_964571405.1 uncultured Bacteroides sp.
CAAAGAACTCTGAACCGGGGAAGCGTTCTGCATAGGGAGCAACGATATCGTTACCGGAAGCACGGAGTTCAAGCATGTAATTGATTTTCTCCATATCCAGGCCGGCTTCATCGTAGATGTATCCGTCAGGACCTGAAATGGTGACAACCTTGGCGCCGAGTTCAGTAGCCTTCAGGGCAGCGCCCCAGGCCACGTTGCCGAAACCGGAGATGGCAATGGTCTTGCCCTTGATTTCATCATTGCGCTGCTTGAGCATGTTCTGTACAAAGTACAGAGCACCGAAACCGGTGGCTTCAGGACGGATACGGCTGCCGCCGAATTCCATTGCCTTGCCGGTGAAAGTGCCGTCATGCTGGTTTACGAGGCGCTTGTACATGCCGTACATGTAACCTACCTCACGGCCACCTACGCCGATATCACCGGCGGGAACATCACGGTCAGGACCGAGGTTCTTCCACAGGCCTAAGATAAATGCCTGGCAGAAGCGCATGATCTCACGGTCACTCTTGCCGCGGGGTGAGAAGTCTGAACCGCCCTTGGCGCCGCCCATCGGGAGGGTGGTGAGGGCGTTTTTGAATGTCTGTTCAAAGCCCAGGAACTTCAGGATTGAAAGGTTCACTGAAGCATGGAAACGGATGCCGCCTTTGTACGGGCCGATGGCGTTGTTGAACTGTACACGGTATCCGATATTGTTCTGAACCTCGCCCTTGTCATCAATCCAGGTTACCCGGAAGGTGACAATGCGGTCAGGTTCAACCATACGCTCTATAATTTTATTGCGTTCAAATTCAGGATGCTGATTGTAAACGTCTTCCACGCACATCAGCACCTCTTTCACTGCCTGCAGGTACTCTTTTTCACCGGGGTGTTTAGCCTCCAGTGATGCCATGATCTGGTTAATATCCATAGCTTTTGTGTTTTTGGTTAGAACAGTTTGGGGTTCTGTTTTTGATTGTTTGGTTAACTGTTGGCAAAGATAACAACAAAATCGTTACGGGCAATACTTTTTCACAACTTTTTTTCAAGGCTTTGTATAATGAAAATCTGGCAAATTGTCATAAAAATAAGGACGGCAACCGGTTTCGGCTGCCGTCCTGTGGTACCATGTGTAAAAAAGACGGACTTTTCTGAGAAATATGAGAAAAATTTGTCCTTATAATAATTAATAGTTATTTGCTTTTCTTTCAAACCAGCCCTGGTCCATGCCGCATACGGGGCAGCGCTTGGGGGCGGACTTGGCGTTGATGGTGAAACCGCATCTGCGGCACATCCAGTCCACAGGTTCCTCCTGCTCGAATTCTGTTCCGTTCTCCAGACGCTCCAGCAGGGCAATGTAACGTGCCTCGTGCATCTGTTCTACCTTGGCAATGAGCTTATAGAGGTTTGCAATCTGCGGGAAACCTTCTTCCTGTGCCACTTTGGCAAAGTTATTATAAAGGTCGCCCCACTCTTCACGTTCACCGGCAGCGGCGGCTGCAAGGTTTTCCTTGGTGGTACCGACTTTTCCTGCGGGATAAGCAGCGGTGATTTCCACCATTCCGCCCTCAAGGAGTGAGAAAAACTGTTTGGCATGGCTCAGTTCCTGCTCTGCTGTCTCAAGAAAAATGGATGCAATCTGCTCATATCCTTCTTCCTGAGCTTTGGCGGCAAAGAGGGTATAACGTGAACGGGCCTGGCTTTCACCGGCAAATGATGCAAGGAGGTTATGTTCTGTGCGGGTGCCTTTTATGCTTTTTGTTTCCATATCTGTGTTTGTTTTTTACTTGAATTATGTGGTATTTGTTTAAAATAAAACATGAGAGGACCGGATTTTGTTCACCGGATACATAAAAAACTTTTTTACCGGCGGTGTGTTATAATATTACTTACGTTTAGTTACCTGATATACAGAACTTCTCACATAGTACAATTTACTCACATAGTATAATTTAAAGAAAAAATAAGCATACCATGACCCCGTCAATATTTAAAACCAAGCTGCTTTCCATGCAGACAAATCTGCTCAACTTTGCATTCTCCCTCACCTCCAACCGTGAAGACGCATATGACCTGCTTCAGGACACCACCCTGAAGGCTCTTGATAATCAGGAGAAATATATGGAGAATGTGAATTTCAAGGGCTGGGTTTTCACCATTATGCGTAACCTGTTCATCAATAATTACCGTGC
Organism: uncultured Bacteroides sp.; assembly: GCA_964571405.1. Taxonomy (GTDB): domain Bacteria; phylum Bacteroidota; class Bacteroidia; order Bacteroidales; family Muribaculaceae; genus CAG-873. The sequence goes on from CAZNBD010000059.1 coordinate 2,169, forward strand.
ACGAGTGCGCGCAGCCGTTGTTGTGGACCGCAGCAATGACCTGTACCAGCTCAATATGTATCAGGATTCAGGCATAGACGGCCCTGACGGCACCGTTGCCGTTCATGAGATTGCCCATGCCCTGCATCTGCTTCCGGAGGAATACCGTGAGCCCTTCACGCTTTATCTTCAGGGGTACAGGTACAAGGAAATTGCAGACCGCTTCCACATGCCCTTAGGCACGGTAAAGAGCCGTATATACATTGCCCGCCAGCGTCTGCAGTCTGAGCTTGAGGATTTACGTTACGATTGATTTGATTTCTTTGGCCCGGAAGCCGCGTTGGCAATATAAATGGTGAATACTGGCAACAGGATAAGCCCCATGCATGCCAGCACGCCTGAAAGCACCTGGCCAACAGCTGTGTATTCCGTGATATTACAGCCGGTGGTGGTGGCGCTCATGCATGCCCAGTAAATGGCAGAGCGGTAACTGTGGATGTCAGGATTGACGGGTGCCTCAGCCACATAGAACATCATGCTGGAAACATACAGTGTGATGCCGGCAATCATCAGATATGCTGAAAAAAGAGATGGAGCGGCTGAAAGGTGAAATGCTCTCAGCACCGCTGTCAGAACCCAGGCAATGCGGATAAAGGGCAGCAGCCCCACTGTGTACTGTATCACATTGTCCGGATGTATGCCCATGCGCAGAAGCAGATTCACCCAGGGCAGGCACAGCGGCACAAACAGCAGGGCGCCGAAAACGCCCTTCCAGGTGCGCTTGGAAAATATGATTTCAATGAATATATCCCCTATCAATATGGCGCTGATAAAGAACTGAATCTTGAGCAGACGGGGAGTGACATTGAGGCTCAGATTGCTGAAGGTGTCAATACTGGTCATGGTCAGCAGCCACGCTCCGGTCAGGAGTACGGCAATATGGCTCACCAGGATTATTATCCTGGACGTGCGCGGAAGCTGATTCTGTGCCGTGCTTGTTTTTTTCTCAGGCATAATGTGTGTTTCAGTTCACCCCGGGGTCTCCGTTGGGGAAGATGAGGGTATTATTGCGGAGGGCGCGGTTATACAGGTCATTCCGCATCAGGGCATCCAGCATGCGGCGGCGTGATGTCAACAGGCGCTCACGGATGATGGGGCGGGCGGCATCATATGGCATGGTGGCTCCCGCCTGCAGGGTGCTGTCCACCTGCAGCAGATAAGTGAAACCTCCCACACTGCATTCAAACGGATGTCCGTTCAGAGGAGAATGGTTCCCCACGGGAAATTCCATGGGAATGTGGTTCTCAATCTGCTCCCAGTCCACCCAGCGGTCGCGGAAGTCATCGTAATGAATGGCTGCGGAGGCAGCCTCGTTTTCCAGGCGGTCCATGTCCACAGGCCGGTGACTCTTGTAAAGGCGGCGGAGTATGTTCAGGTTTGACGCGCCGTCCTCAAGCTTGAGGTATATACCCTTTACCAGCGGGCGTTCCAGGCGGAAATCAGCACGGTGGCTGTCATAGTAAGCCCTGAGGGAGTCCTCGGAAAATTCCTCCATATCACCGCGGGTGGCCATCAGCAGCCGGTAACGCCCCGTTATGAGCTCACGCCGGTAATCTTCCACCATGCGGTCAATCTCCTCAGTGTTAATTTCCGGAGCGGCCACCTGGTAAACCAGTTCGTTGTCAATCCAGCGGCGTATGTAAGCCTTGGCCAGGGATACACTGTCCTCCTCAGACACACCGGCAGGAACGGCGTTCCGGACCTCGCTGCGGGTCAGATGCCGGGTGCCGATAACGGCAATATCCTCAGGATCAACGGCTGTTTCAGCATCATGGCCCTTGCCGCAGCCGGTCAGGATGCAGGCAAGAGCCATGATTATTACGGAATAGAACTTCATCAGGGGGAAGAATTACCGCGCGTTCTGACGGTTACGCAGGCTGTCAAGCACATCCTGACGTATATTGACGCGGTACTTGGAGTGCAGGCGTTCCAGCCAGCGGCGTTCCAGGTCTGCCTGGTAATCAGTTACGGCAGCTCCGCGCACATCAGCGGCATCCTCAGGCTGATCCAGTACGCGGCCGTGGAAGGGTGCGTAAGCTGACCAGCGGGTGCTGGCATCCAGGGTGGGTTTCTCACCTCCGAAAGCCAGGTAATCAGTGATGGCGTTCTCGCCCCGTGAGGCTATGACACGTTCCACCTTGACATCGCGGCCAAAGCGTTCGCGCATGGCGGCGTTGAAAGCTGCCGGATCCGAGTTGTCAAGAGTCTCCGCATAATTGAGAGCCTCGGCAAGGATGGAATCAGATGAAGCAAAGATGATGGTGCTCTTGAACTTGGGTGCGGACCAGCGGTAACGGTCTATGTTTGCGCGGAAGAACTCGTTGAGGCCTTCCTTGTCCTGAGCGGCTTTCTCCCAGACCTCGCGGTTGCTGATTTCATACAGGAGGATACCGTCGCGGTACTCGTTCAGGAGATTGCGGTAATCGGCGTTGGTGTTTACCAGATTGTCACGGTAAGCGTCTGCCACACGTGAGCGCAGTTCTGCGTAAGCGGCTCCGCTGATCAGGCTGTAAGCATCATCAGGGTTGGTGCTGGCTGTCACGGGAACGGTTCCCATGATTTCATTCAGGCGCACGGGCTCTCCGTTATCATAAGTGGCAACAACAGTGCGGTCATTTCTCAGACGGGCCTGCATCACGGAGTCATAACCTCCGGCGTTCTTGGCAATCTTGCTGCGGATTTTCTGCAGGTTCTTGGTATTGAGTTTGGCATGCAGACGACCCATTTCACGCTCAATCACTACCTCACCGGGACGGCTGTTGCGCTCATCCTGAGCCATCATCTCCAGGATGTGCGGACGCATTTCCTGTTCAGTGGCCATGGGGCGGGCACCGGTCTTGTGGACAATGTGGTAACCGAAGGCTGTGGTGAAGGGCTCGGAGAGACCGCCAACAGGCAGTGCAAATGATACACTGTCAAACTCAGCCACCATGGCGCCGGGGCCAAACCAGTTCAGCTTGCCGCCGCGGGTGCGTGTTCCGGGGTCCTCGCTGTACTGCATGGCAAGCTCACCAAAGTCAGCTCCATTAACCAGCAGGGTGTGGATGCTGTCAATGCGGGCGTGGATGCTTTCAACCTCGGCGGGACTCTTGCCTCGGGTAATCAGCAGGATATGTTCAACTTCCACTTCTCCGGGAGAGGGCTTGGAGTCCTCCACGCGGATAATGTGCCAGCCGAAACCTGAGTTTACAGGCTCTGAGATTTCTCCCACATTGGTGCGGTATGCCTGGGCCACAAAGGGGTAAGGCAGACGTTCCACCTGCATGTAACCCATCAGGCCGCCGCGGGTGCTGGAGGCGCGGTCAATGGAGTGATTGGCGGCGGCTTCCTCAAATGTGATGTTGCCGGCTATGATTTCATTACGCAGACTATCAATGAACTGCTCTGCACCGGGGGTGATATTGACCATGATATGGCTCACCTTCCGCATATTGGACAGCATGTTATAAGCCTCATGCACAAGGCTGTCCTCAGCAGAGGTGTCACGCATGTACGGAGCGGCCAGCTCACGCCGGAAAGAATTATACTCGGCCTGGAACTCAGGAGTCTTGTTCAGGCCGGCATGTTCAGCTTCCGCCACTTTCAGCTTGTAATCCACAAACATGCCCAGATACTGGTCCAGACTCTGGGGCTGGGCCTGCTGGGTATTGTTCTTATTATAGAGGTATTCAAACTCACTGACGCGGATGTCATGCCCGTCAATGGTCATCAGCACCGGATCTTCCGGTGTCACTGCGCCGGCCAGCATTATACTGCCGGCTCCCAATGCCGCTAATATTATTCTTTTCATTGTGATAGAATGCTTTTTTCTGTACCTATAACGGAGGGATAGCTCTTTTATTGTATAAGGTATCAGTGACCGGCACTGTAATTGGGAGCCTCGGAGGTGATGGCCACATCATGCGGATGGCTCTCTGCCACACCTGCATTGGTGATACGTGTGAACTTGGCCTTGTGAAGTGCCTCAATGTCCGGAGCACCGCAGTAACCCATGCCGGCGCGGAGACCGCCAAGCATCTGGTAAACAACTTCATACAGGGAACCCTTGTAAGGCACGCGGGCTGCAATGCCTTCAGGCACAAGTTTCTTGACATCTTTCTCGTTGGCCTGGAAGTAACGGTCCTTGGAACCTTTTTCCATGGCTTCCAGAGAGCCCATACCGCGGTAAGCCTTGTACTTGCGGCCGTTGAAAATGATGGTGTCGCCGGGACTTTCCTCCACGCCGGCCAGCATACCGCCCAGCATCACGGAGTGAGCGCCTGCTGCCAGAGCCTTGACAATATCACCGCTGTAACGTATGCCTCCGTCGGCAATCAGGGGTACTCCGGTGCCCTCAAGAGCCTTGGCCACATCATAAACGGCTGTCAGCTGGGGCACTCCCACGCCGGCAATCACGCGGGTGGTGCATATGGAGCCGGGGCCGATTCCCACCTTGACGCCGTCTGCACCGTTGTCAACCAGGTAACGGGCGGCATCGCCTGTGGCAATATTGCCCACCACCACATCTATATTGGGATATTTTTCCTTGACCGCGCGGAGAGTCTTGACCACACCGGCGCTGTGGCCGTGAGCCGTGTCAATCACAATGGCATCCACACCGGCCGCAACCAGGGCGTCAGCACGCTCCATGGAGTCATTTGTCACGCCGATGCCGGCTGCAACACGCAGGCGTCCAAGGGAGTCCTTGCAGGCATTGGGCTTGTCCTTGGCCTTGGTGATATCCTTATATGTAACCAGGCCGATAAGGTGACCGCTGCCGTCCACCACCGGAAGCTTCTCAATCTTATGCTGCTGCAGGATGTCAGCGGCCTCCTCCAGGTTGGTGGTGGTGGAGGTGGTGATCAGATTCTCCTTGGTCATTACCTCATCAACGGTACGGCTCAGATCACGGACAAAGCGCAGGTCACGGTTGGTGACAATTCCCACCAGAATTCCTTCATCATCCACCACCGGAATACCGCCGATATGGTATTCCTCCATCAGGCTCAGAGCGTCAGCAACAGTGCTTCCGCGGCGGATGGTGACAGGGTCATAAATCATACCGTTCTCAGCACGCTTAACCATGTGGACCTGACGGGCCTGGTCAGCTATGCTCATATTTTTATGAATGACACCCAAACCGCCCTCGCGCGCAATGGCAATGGCCATGGCGCTTTCCGTAACGGTGTCCATGGCCGCCGAGATGATGGGTACGTTAAGGGTTATATTACGAGAAAACCGCGTGGCAAGCTTGACTTCACGCGGCAACACTTCTGAATAACCAGGAATAAGCAGGACGTCATCAAAGGTGAGACCATCCATCTTTACTCTGTCTGCAATAAACGACATATAGAATATCTTTATGGGTTAATTGCATGCAAAATTAATAATTTTTCCACAATCACACAAAAAAACTTACCAAAAAGTTTGCATACATTAAAAAATGGTTTTAACTTTGCCACGTCAAAGCACATAATACAGCTTCAAAAACAGTGCCGGCACCCGGATTTTTCCGGCAATCTAATCCAATACGGAGTACAATAAACATCAAATAATCATCAATTAACAAGAAACGGAATGAAGAAATTCTACACACTTCTCGTTGCCGCAGCAGCCACCCTCGGTGCTTCTGCCGCTCCCACACTTGTTGCTAACGGCGTTGCCACAGACGCAACCCTTGAAGCTCTCCAGAACACCGCTGCCATTGAAGCACAGGCCAAAGCTCCCGCCATGGCTGCTCCCACCGGAATGTATGTTCCCGTTGGCACAGGTAAAGTTTCTGAAGGTATCCTCTCTGAAATCACTGACGGTATTGAATCAGGTATCGTTTGGGATATTGAAATTGAGCAGAGCGCTTCTAACCCTTACTGGTACCGCACCAAACTGTACAATGAGAACTCTCCCATCATTGACATCACCGGTCAGCCTGACGAAGCTTACTTCTACTTCAACATCGCTAATAAGAATAAGGTGTACTCAGACGCCTTCATAATTGCAGATGTTTTCCAGGTTTACCAGCGTAACGCTGAAAGCGGTCTTACAAACAGACTTGCCAACCCCTCATACGTTGAGAGCAACCCCGCTTACGGTAAGCTTGAAAACGGTGTGATCACCTTCCCCACAGAATCATTCTGGGTGCTCAACGAAGCTCTCCGCAAATTTGAGCAGGTTGACGCATATGCCACATTCGCCATCGCTATGCCCGGCACCGATCTTGAACCCGCTTGGACAGATCTCGGTGAGGCTACTTTTGTTGACGGTATCATGGCTGCTGCTTTCACTTTTGACGGCGCAGAAGAACCCACTACTGTTACAACAACCGTTGTAGTTTCTGAGAACCGTTACCTCCCCGGTATCTACCAGTGCAAGGACGCATGGATGGAATACTTCGGTGGTACAAAGCCCATGTATCTTGACATCACCAATCCCGCTTGCGTTGTTATGCCCCAGCAGGCTACCGGTTTCGAAACCGACGAAGAAGGTCAGTGGTACTTCCTCTCACGTTCTGCCAATGTGGCAACTCCCGGCACATGGGATTACACAACTCCTGAAAACGCTCCTTTCAACATTGTTTGCGAGAACAATCTGGTTACCTTCCCCCCGAAGTCTGTATTCGTGTACTGGCCCGATTATGATTCAGAGCACCTCTACACCTTCAACGCAGAACTCACCTCAACTCTTGAAATTCCTCAGGGTGCCGGTGTAAACAATGTTACTATTGAAGATACCAACGCTCCCGTTGAATACTTCAACCTCAACGGTATCCGCGTTAACCGTCCCGCCAACGGCGTATTCATCATGCGTCAGGGCAACAAGGTTAGCAAAATCATCGTTCGCTAATCCAAACCCATAACCCCATAAAAAAAACCGCCGGAGATTCCTCCAGCGGTTTTTTTTATGCCCTCATTGATGTTGCTGCCGTAACATCAATGAGGGCATAAATTTTGATACTCGGTTTGTTACGTGCCAAAGGCACGTCCTTACCACGAATTTATTTAATTGCGTTGTAGAGTTCTGAGAATGCGGCGTCAAGGCCTGAGGCATCTTTTCCGCCGGCCTGGGCAAATCCGGGCTGGCCTCCGCCTCCGCCCTTGATGTTCTTGGCTGCGGCGCGTACCAGTTGTCCTGCATTGGCTCCGGCGGCGGTGAGGTCTTCTGTAAAGGCCACTGTCAGCAGGGGCTTGTCAGCATTGTCCTTGGTGGCGGCAATGAATGCGGTGTTCTCCGGTGAGAGTGTGCGGATGATGAATGCCAGGTTCTTGACCAGCTCAGGCATGCGGGTTCCGTTCATGGTTACCACCGTGGTTCCGGATGCTGTTTTTGAGGCGGTGGAAAGCAGTTTACGAGCCAGGGCTTCTGTGCGTTCTTTCATGAACTGCTCAGCCTGATGGCGCAGTTCTGCGTTCTCATCCAGGTATTTTTTCAGGGCTGCCTTGATGTCAGGAACATTGCCAAGCATCTGTCCCACGGCCTTGAGAGTGGCGGCGGTATTGTCAATGGCCTCTTCCACGGCCGGACCTGTGATGGCCTCAATGCGGCGGATGCCGGCGGCGATGGAGGATTCTGTTACAATCTTTATCATGCCGATGTTTCCTGTATTGGCAACATGTGTGCCGCCGCAGAGCTCTATGGAGTCACCGTAACGGATCACACGGACGGAGTCTCCGTACTTTTCTCCGAACAGTGCCATGGCTCCCATCTGACGTGCTTCTGCAATGGGAACATTGCGGTGCTCGTCAAGGGCAGTGGCTGTGCGCACCATCCGGTTGGCCTCATGCTCAACTGCCTTGATTTCCTCATCAGTGAGTTTCTGGAAGTGGCTGAAGTCAAAGCGCAGGATGTCAGGGCTGACCATGGAGCCTTTCTGTTCCACATGTGTTCCCAGAACCTTGCGGAGGGCGTGGTGGAGCAGGTGAGTGGCGGAGTGGTTGCGGGAGGTGGCCATACGGGCCTCTGTGTCAATGGCGGCAGTGAATGTGCCCTCGGGATTGGCGGGGAGGACGGAGGTGATGTGGACGGCAACTCCGTTTTCACGCTTGGTGTCATCAACCTTTATTACCTCACCGGTAGCCTGGTCAGTGAGAGTACCTCTGTCACCAACCTGGCCGCCCATTTCTGCGTAGAAGGGAGTGCGGTCAAGGATAATCTGGTAAAACTCACGGTTCTTCTGCTTTACATGGCGGTAACGGAGAATGCGGGCGGTGCTTTCAGAATTGTCATAACCCACAAATTCCTGCTCGCCGTCACGTACAATCACCCAGTCACCGGCCTGAACGGCGGCAGCTGCGCGTGCACGGTCTTTCTGAGCCTGCATCTCGCTGTCAAACTCTTCCTGATTGACGGTCATGCCGCTGTCCTTGAGGATGAGCATGGTCAGGTCAAGGGGGAAACCGTAAGTGTCATAGAGAGTAAAGGCTTCCTTACCGGAGATGACGGTACGTCCCTCGGCTTTGGCTTTGGCCACAGCCTGGTCAAGCAGATGGATTCCGTTTTCCAGGGTGCGGAGGAAAGCGTCTTCCTCTTCCTTGATAACCTTGATGATGAGGTCACGCTGGGCGGGAAGTTCAGGGTATGCCTCTCCCATGTTATCTATCAGTGTGTCAACCAGACGGTAAATGAAAGCGCGCTTCTGGTCCAGGAATGTATATGCATATCTGACGGCGCGGCGCAGGATGCGGCGGATGACATATCCGGCCTTGGCATTGGAGGGCAGCTGGGAGTCTGCAATGGAGAAAGCGATGGTGCGGACATGGTCGGCGATTACGCGCATGGCCACATCCACATTACGGTCTTCTCCGTACTTTTTTCCGGAAAGTTCCGCAATCTTGCTGATCAGCGGAGTGAACACATCCGTGTCATAATTTGAAGTCTTACCCTGCAGGGCCATGCACAGACGTTCAAATCCCATGCCGGTGTCAATCACCTTGGCGGGCAGGGGCTCCAGGGAGCCGTCAGCCTTGCGGTTGAACTGCATGAACACCAGGTTCCATATTTCGATCACCTGGGGATGGTCATGGT
>CAZNBD010000060.1:0-10940 GCA_964571405.1 uncultured Bacteroides sp.
AAGGGGGGGCGGAACCCTTTTGGCATTTTTTTTGTTGATATTATAATAATGATTAACTTTGCACAATTTAATAAATTAACGTAATTATGGAAAATACAGATTTTGATCGCCTGAGTTATGCGCTCGGCATCAGTATAGGTTATAATTTCCGCGCTTCCGGAATTGACAAGCTTAATATCCAGGATTTCTCTGACGCCCTGGCTGCTGTTCTTTATGGTCAGACCACCAAACTCACTGCCAATGAAGCCAAGGAGGAAGTTCAGAAGTTCTTCACTGCCCTGCAGGAACGTCAGATGGAGGAAAGCAAGAAGATGGCTGAAATCAATGCCAAGGCCGGTGAACAGTTCCTGGCTGAGAACGGTAAGCGTGTGGAGGTAAAGACCACTGCCTCCGGTCTGCAGTACGAGGTTATCAAGGAAGGTGACGGCGCAAGTCCTGTTCCCGGTGACAGCGTGACTGTACATTATACCGGCAAACTCATTGACGGTACCGTATTTGACTCAAGCGAGGAACGCGGTGAACCCGCCACATTCGGTGTAACTCAGGTTATTCCGGGATGGGTTGAAGCCCTGCAGCTGATGAAGGTTGGCGCAAAATGGCGTCTGTTCATCCCCTCCAACCTGGCTTACGGCCCCAACGGCGCCGGCGGTGCCATCGGCCCCAACCAGACCCTGATCTTTGACGTGGAACTTCTGGCCGTTGATCACAAGTAAGAAATGAAAGCCACACATATTATTATGGCTGCGGCACTCACAGCGATTCCTGTCGCTGCGGGTGCGCAGTCTGTTAATGCGCCTCTGGCAGCCGACTCAGTTCAGGAGGCCGTGTCCACCCTGGTGGTGTCAAACTTCCAGTCAGGAATGAGCCAGATGTTTGCGGAGTTGCGCACAATGGGTCTTAACGTGGACTCTGCGCGCGTGGCTCAGGACGTGATTGCCCGCCTTGGAGAACCTTACAGTCAGACAGCACACCGGGAGGCAGCCCAGGCACTCTCACGAGCCGTTGACGCAGCCAGCCGTCAGGCCGAGACAGATTACCTGGCAGCCGCAGCGGCCATCCCGGGAGTGAGAGCCCTTCCCTCAGGAGTGCTCATGCTCACAGAAGTACCCGGCACCGGAGCGAGTCCCGCCCCTACTGACACCATAGTATTCCATTACCGCGGTACACTCAGTGACGGCACCGTATTTGATGAGAGCTTCGGCGGCGAGCCCCTGACCGGACTTGCCTCAGCCATGGTTCCCGGGCTGGTGGAGGCACTCCAGCAGATGAGCGCCGGAGGTAAATACACAGTCTGGCTCCCCTCCGCACTGGCATACGGAGCGCGAGGTGCCTCAGGTGTAATTCCGCCCAACGCCCCCCTCAAATTTGATATTGAATTATTAGAAATAAAGTAAAAGATGAAAAAATTAATCTATGGAGCGGCCGCCGCTCTGATGGTGCTGGCAACAGCCTGCGGAAAAGGCGAGTCCGCCACAGCCACCAACGATTCACTTTCAATTACTTACGGAGCAATGGAAGGCTACACAGCCGCTTACCGCACAGCTTCATACACAGAAGCTCAGAAACGGGCTTTCATGGACGCTTTTGAAGAAGTGTTTGCCAACAGTGACTCCGCCGCAGCAATGGCCGGTATCCAGGCAGCAGCTTCAATCCTCCATGACATTGATGAGGCCCATCAGGCAGGATTTGCAAGCCTTGACCGTGCAACAGTACTTGAAAACTACCGCCGCGCATACCTGACAGACAGCGTTAACATGGATGTTATCAGCAAGGCCCGTGATGAATTCAGAGAACAGCTCATGGTGGCCCGTGATCGCCAGGTAGCTGCAGAAGCACAGGCCACTCAGGTTAATGATGATGCATTCATCGCCGCCCTGAAAGCACAGGATTCCTCAGTGCAGACCACAGCTTCCGGCCTGAGCTATAAGATTGTAAATCCCGGTGAGGGCACACACCCCACCGCCCAGTCAACCGTACGTGTAAAATACACAGGCAAGCACACAAACGGTGAAGTATTTGATACATCCGGTGATGAAACCGTTGACTTCAGCCTTGAACACCTCATCCCCGGTTTCACAGAAGGCACACAGCTCATCGGCAAGGGCGGTAAGATCACACTCTATATCCCCGGCAACCTGGCCTACGGTCCCAACGGACAGCCTGCCGCCGGTATCGGCCCCAACGAGATGCTCGTATTTGATGTTGAGCTCGTTGACATCAACCCCGCCAACTGATTTTAATTAATCCCCTATACACAAACAAGCCGCGGACAGTTCAGATCCGCGGCTTGTTTGTGTTATGTTCAAGTCTTTACTCCTTGGCGTACTGGAGAACAGTGGGACTTTCCACATCCACACCATATTCAGCGGCACGGGCCAGGATGGCACGGGCCAGTTTGGGTTTCAGGTCCTCAGGACAATAACGGAAGTAAGCCTCAGCAGCGCGCACATGTGCTGCATCCGGCATGGGATATTCACGGCGTTCAGGAAGTCCGAACACACTGTCAGGAAGTTCTTTCTTTTCCTCGTAAGTCAATCTGTCATTCATATCATTCAATTTTTATGAGAAGTGTCACACCTTATTATATATTATAAAACGCAATGAGGGCCGGACGGGTTTTGAAAAACTTTGTAATTGCGGGAAAATGCAGTAACTTTGCCGTGGGAAATGTTAATTTCATGAAAAAGATAATTTCAAAAATACTTGGTGTCAATCTGCTGGTGCAGATAATTATTGCCATCGGGCTTGGAATACTCTGCGGAGAGTTCTTCCCGGACTGGCTGAACCGCCTGTCTGCCACTTTCAATTCCATCTTCAGTCAGTTCCTGGGCTTCCTGATACCGCTGCTGATAGTGGGATTCGTAGCGCCGGCCATAGCGGATGTAGGTAGCCGTGCCGGCAAGATGCTCGTACTCACAGCCGCCCTGGCCTACGCCGCCACCACATGCTCCGGCCTGTTGGGTTACGGGGTGGGGGACTGGCTCTTTCCGCACATGCTTACTCCCCATAATATAGAGGAGTTAGGCGGCGGAGCTGCTGCCCCGGCAGCGTATTTCACCGTTGAAATGCCCCCGCTGATGAGCGTGATGTCATCCCTGATTCTGGCCTTTGTTCTGGGACTGTGCGCCGCTTATGTCAAGGTGCCCATCCTCAAGGGCCTGATGGAGGAATTCCGCACCATCATCACCATGACCATCAACAAGATAATCATTCCGCTGCTCCCGCTGTATATTTTCGGAATCTTCCTGTCCATGTCCGTGACGGGAGAGGTGGCAGGGGTGCTCAGTGCATTCATCCGCATAATTGTGGTAATATTCATCCTGCAGATAGTAATCCTGGTGGGGCAGTACTGCATAGCAGCGCTGTTTGTGCGCCGCAACCCGTTTAAACTCCTGTGGACCATGATGCCGGCATATTTCACAGCTCTCGGGACCCAGTCCTCCGCAGCCACCATCCCCGTAACCCTCCGTCAGGCCATCAAGATGGGAGTGAGCGAGGATACCGCCGGATTTGTCATTCCGCTCTGCGCCACCATCCACATGTCAGGCAGCGCCATGAAAATCACGGCCTGCGCTGTGGCTCTGATGATTATGGAGGGAATGCCTTATACCACACCCATGTTTATAGGATTTGTATGCATGATAGGAATTTCCATCATCGCCGCACCGGGAGTACCCGGAGGCGCAATCATGGCCTCCTTGGGAATTCTGGCCTCCATGCTGGGCTTCAGTCAGGATAATCTGGCTCTGATGATTGCGCTGTATATAGCCATGGACTCCTTCGGCACAGCATGTAATGTCACAGGCGACGGCTTCATCGCCCTGATTGTGGACAAGGTCTCCAGCTGGTGGACCGCCTCTAAATCATCTTAAGGGCCTTACTGATTTCTGCGGGCTCAAAGCCCCGCGCAGCGGCAAAGCGCATCAGCCTCACCCGCTTTTCGTACGCCTCTAACTCAGCCGGTAAAGAAGCGTCCTTCCTCTTGAGGATGTGAACCAGACCGTCCATATACTCCCGGGGGTCAATCTCCTGCAGGGCCTCTGCGGCGGTATCGCTGTCAATTCCGGCCGCCCTCAGCCCCATGCGGATTTTCATGCGCCCCCAGCGCGAGTAACGGTATTTGTCACGGACATAACTGCTGGCAAAGCGGGCGTCATCTATGAATCTGTTGCGGCGCAGGCTCTCCACAATCTGTGCGGAATCTGCAGATGAAACGCCCCACTTGCGGAGCCGTGCCCGCACCTCACCCTCACTGTACTCGGAGCGGGCGCACAGGTTTTCCAGCCGCATAAGGGCTTTGTCAGCAGATATGGGCTTGCCTGTCATGGTCTGAATGCGATTGCGTAACGGTAATTACCGCAGTAATCCCGCAGAATTTCAACATTCTCAAATCCGTCATCCTCCAGCAGTTTTCTTATTTCCTCCGGATAAGCCCGGTTGATTTCAAAGTACAGGCCGCCGCCGTGGCGCAGGGCGTCAATGGCATAAGCAGAAATGGCACGGTAAAAGCGCAACGGATCGGAGTCCGGAACAAAGAGTGCCAGTGCCGGCTCATGCTCAAGCACCCTCTTATCTATTCCGGCCTTTTCAGAGACAGTAACATACGGCGGATTGCTCACAATAATGTCATATTCCTCCCTGTCCGCTGTCAGTTTCAGGGCGTCCTCCTGCCGGAAATTGATACGTACCTTATACTTTTCAGCATTCTCACGGGCCACTTTCAGCGCCGGAGCTGAAATGTCAAGGGCACCCACAGTGCTGAACGGAAGCCTCAATGCCAGGCTCACGGCAATACATCCGCTGCCAGTGCATATATCCAGCACGCTCAGGTCACTGCGGGAACCGTATCTGTCTGCAATAATGTCCACCAGTCCCTCAGTCTCAGGCCGCGGCACCAGAACGTCAGGAGTAACCCTGAGCATCAGACCCGCAAACGGAGCCGTCCCGGTCACATACTGCACCGGCTCACCGTTCTCCACCCGCTCCACGGCCTTGAGCACCCGTTCAGCCACAAAAGGAAGCACCGCGCGGTCTCCGTTGGCAAAGATATATTCACGGCTGAAGCCGCCCACATCCTCCATAATGATGCGTGCGGCTGAGCGCCCCTCACCGTCATTACCCATGGCAGCGATAAGCCGCCGGGTAACAGCAGTATTCAGGGCAGATACGGTGGAGTCACTCATTTCTTGTCATTGATGGCCTCATACAGGAAGGCGTCATCATCATCGGCGCTGGGCAGACTGTCATCACGTTCATCTTCCTCTTCTTCAGGAAGTTCATCCTCAGGAAGCTCCTCGTAATCCTCGTCATCAAAGTCATAATCCTCACCCCAGAGTTCCGGGCTGATGCGCCGCAGATCCTTGTCCTCCTCTTCCTCAGCCTGAGGAACATTCTCAAAGACAAACTCATCTTCGGCAGCCACACGGTGATGACCGTCAAGGGGACGGTGGATAATGTCTACTGTATCAATGCGGTTGCTCTCATCTGTGATGGCGTTCCACAGCATGTCCTTCAGGCGGGGAATACCCTCGCCGGTAACTGCTGAGATGAAAACAGAAGGCACGCCCTCCGGAAGGGTCTTGGAAATTTCTTCCTTCAGTTCATCATCCAGCAGGTCGCTCTTGCTGATGGCCAGCAAGCGCTGTTTGTCCTCAAGCTGGGGATTGAACTTGCGCAGCTCATTCAGAAGCACTTCATACTCCTTGGCAATATCATCCGCATCAGCAGGAACCATGAACAGCAGAACGGCATTACGCTCAATATGACGGAGGAAGCGCAGTCCCAGGCCCTTGCCCTCACTGGCGCCCTCAATAATTCCGGGAATGTCCGCCATGACAAAGGAGCGGTTGCCTCTGTAATCCACAATTCCTAACTGCGGTTCCATGGTGGTGAAGGGATAATCCGCAATCTTGGGCTCTGCGGCACTGACAGCGGAGAGCAGGGTGGACTTACCCGCATTGGGAAATCCCACCAGACCCACATCAGCCAGCATCTTCAGCTCCAGGATAACGCTCTTTTCAATTGCCGGCTCACCGGGCTGAGCATAACGGGGAGTGCGGTTTGTGGCGCTCTTGAAATGCCAGTTACCCAGGCCGCCACGGCCGCCCTTGAGCAGCTTGACCTCCTGACCGTCCTCGGTAACCTCGCATAGGAACTCGCCGGTCTCGGCGTCAAAAACCACAGTGCCGCAGGGCACCTCCACAATCACATCCTGACCGTCCTTGCCGAAGCTGCGGCCGCCGGAACCGCTTTCTCCGTTTTCTGCAAATATATGGCGCCGGTACTTCAGCGGCAGAAGTGTCCACATATTCCGGTTGCCCTTCAAAATAATATGGCCTCCACGACCACCGTCGCCGCCGTCAGGGCCTCCCTTGGGTACATATTTGGCGCGATAAAAGTGACGGGAACCTGCTCCGCCCTTGCCTGAGCGGCATAATATCTTTACGTAATCAATGAAATTTGATTCAGCCATGCTGTCAATAATTTAAGTGTTGTGTTTTTATGTTAATCATAATAAAAAACGCATGGTCAGCGGGTATTGTTCGGTCCTGTGCGGTAAGTCTTCAGATTCCTCATCAGCTCTCCCGCCTGGCGGAAATCATCTGGAGTTCCAATGTCTATCCATGTACCGTTGATGGGGAAGTGTGAAACCTTCATCCCGGCCTCCACCGCCATCTGAACCAGATCTGTGGCATCCGTGCGCACCCCTGCTGTCAGAAGTTCCAGAACCCGGGGCGAGAATATATATATACCTGCATTGGCGGAATATGCGTATGTGGGCTTTTCCTCTATTGAGGTGACATTTCCGTGCTGATCAAATCCGAGGATGGCATAAGGTACCTTGACCTTGTAAGGAATGACGGCTATGGTGAGATCCGCGCAGGTCTGCTGATGGTGAACGTACATGTCCTCAAAGGAGATGTTGGTCAGCAGGTCTGAATTCATCACCAGCGTAGGCAGCTGAGAGGGCGGAAGCATGGCGGCGGCGCCAACTGTGCCCAGGGGCTCAGTCTCCTCTATGCATCTGATGTCTGTTCCGGCAAAGTGTTCCCGGATTTTATCAGCCATATACCCTGTGGAAACATATATCTCACTCACGCCGGCGTGTCTGAGGGCTTCAGTATTATAATCGATTATAGCCTTGTCCTCAATGTGCAGCAGCGGCTTGGGAGTGGTGAGAGTCATTGGACGCAGACGCTCACCTTTTCCGCCGGCCATCAGCAGTGCGCGCATAGGCACCCTGCTGGCTCCGTGGCCAATATCCACCATATCCACCGGCTTGCCCGCTTCATCCACCACCGGGACAAGATTTATGCCCGCCTGCCTCCATGCGCTGAAACGGGAAATATCTTTACACCCTTCAGATATATATTTAAAGGCTGTGAACATGGCCTCGCTCACCGGGCTGTCAGCGCCCTTGCCCGCAGCAAGAGCGCGCCGGATGTCACCGTCAGTGAGCGTGCCGGTCAGCCGCCCCTCGCTGTCAGTCACAAACAGCGTCAGCGTACCCCCGGGGAGGGCGTTCAGCTGAATGAGGGCTTGCAGCAGGGTGGACTCAGATGGTATCAGATGGGGGTGTATCTTCATTTTCCTTTTCTTGCTCTTTCAGTTTATTCTGATAATCCGCTTCAATTTCTTCAACGCTGCACACAGGTTCAATTCCGGCCTTGCGTCCGAGCTCCAGCAGATAATCAAATGCTGCCTGCCGGGTATCCTCAATCTCGCACTCCTTGATGGCTTCCTTGAGGCTCTTGGTGAAAAATCCCACCTGCGGACTCTGCGGAAGTCCAAACAGGCGCATTACCTCAAGGCCGTCAACGGGATTGCGGCGGTTGCGCTCAAAGTCCTTGGCCTCTGTGTCTCGGAATTTCTGTTCCACCAGGTCAAAGTTGGCAAGGTAACGCTCCTTGCGTGCCTCATCCCGTGAGGTTATGTCGGCACGGGCCAGTATCATCAGGTCCTCCAGATCCTCCTCAGCATAATTAATGAGTCTGCGCACGGCGCTGTCTGTCACCTCATCCTCCACCAGGGCAATCGGGCGCATGTGGAGTTCTACCAGCTTGGATACATACCGCATTTCAGCTCCTAATGGAAAACGCATACGCCGGAAAATGCTCTTTACCATCTTGGCTCCCACAAAGTTGTGCTGATGGAAAGTCCAGCCGCGCACCTTGTCGTAACGTTTGGTAACGGGCTTGCCTATATCATGGAGCAGGGCAGCCCAACGCAGCCAGATATTGTCAGAGGCCGCTGCCACACTGTCCAGTACCTGCATTGTGTGCTTGAAATTATCCTTGTGGGCGCGCCGGTCCATCACCTCAACGCCCCGCATCCGTGCCAGTTCAGGCATGATGAAGTCCAGCAACCCGGTATCTGAAAGCAGTTTCCAGCCGATGGACGGACGCGGTGACGCCATGATTTTGAACAGCTCATCCTTTATACGCTCCGGTGTGATGATTTCAATTCTCCGGGCATTGTCCTTTATTCCCTTTAAGGTCTCCGGGGCAATGGTGAAGTTGAGCTGCGTGGCAAATCTGATGGCACGCATCATTCTCAGAGGATCATCACTGAAAGTTACCCCCGGCTCCAGCGGAGTCCGGATTATCTGGCGTTCAATATCCTTGAGCCCCTCAAAACGGTCTATGACAGTGCCGAAGTCAGAACCGTTGACGCTGATGGCAAGGGCATTGATGGTGAAGTCGCGCCGGCTCAGATCATCATCCAGTGTCCCTTCCTCCACAATAGGATTGCGGCTCTCACGGTGATAACTCTCCTTGCGCGCCCCCACAAACTCCAGCTCCAGGTTCCCGCGGTGAACCTGAGCGGTGCCGAAATTGCGGTAAACAGCCACCTTGGTGCCTTTCCCCAAGGCTGCCGCCACATTGTTGGCCAGGTCAATGCCGCTGCCAACCGTCACAAAGTCAATATCCTTTGACGGCCTGCCTATGATAAGGTCACGGACGTAGCCTCCTACCACATAACACGGCACCCCGGAGGCGTCAGCCACCGAGCTAACAGTGCGGAATATCTTATGCTTCAGTTTATCAGTCAGATTCATTACTCCGGCAGTTTCTGAATATCTTCAGGAGCGGTGGTAATCTGTTCCCCGCCGTGCTCCGTAACAATATATGTGTTCTCCACGCCCACAGCACCGTAATGCTTCAGCACAAACTTAGGTTCAAGGGCAATCACATTACCGCTCTGCAGAATATCACGTGAACGCGGAGAAATCACCGGAAGCTCATTGATTTCAATTCCCACACCGTGACCCACAAATCCCGCCTGAGAACGGTGACCCATGAACACATCCGCCATCCCCGCCTCCGCAGCCATCCCGGCGGCGCGCTCATAAAGGGCAGAGGCAGGAGTACCCGGCTTCATCATCTCTGCCAGGGCGCGGCAGATATCAGCGCTGAGCTTATTGGCCTTCTCAACTTCCTGGGGAATATTTCCGCAGAGATAACACCGCGTCATGTCAGTCATGTATCCCGTGTAATTGCCGTTGACATCCACCATCACAGGAAAATCCGGGTGGATGATGGAGCCGTCAGCGCCCACAGGCAGAGACGGATCAAGACCCGCGCCTCCCATCGCAAAATCATAAGGACTCGGACTGTCCGCATTCTCACCCGTCAGAACATTGCCCATGAAAATCTCCATCTCGCCGCCGGCAACACGGAAAATACCCAGGCAGCCATGAAGACGGCTCTCACGCTCAATTTCAATCTGGAACTCAATATCAGTCATACCCGGACGGTAAAGCAGAGGAATGCGGTGGTACACCTCAGTCTGACGGATACCGGACACGCGGAGCATTTCCTGCTCCCGCGGAGTCTTCACCGCACGCGCCTGACGCAGGACAGCGGACAAATTGGCTTTGGCACTGACACCTGAACCCAAAGCCTGAGCCATCCGCTCAGCGCTGTTCCACGGAAAAGAGTCAATCTCAAAACCCATTTCCTGAGCAACACTCCACCCGCGGCTCTTCAGACGCGCCGGAATCTCAGACGGCTTGGAAATGTGCTCGCACTCTGCTCCCGTAAGATGACTCGGACGGCGGACAAAAAACAGCGCCTCTTCACGTTCGGAATCAATCAGAATATAACCGCGGAAAACGCGACCGGAAAGATAGTAAATATTACTGTTGGAGCTCACAAGCCCCTGCGTCATACCGCAACCGCGCATCAGGGCGCAGACAGCTGAAAGCCTCAGCCCCAGCTCCTCAGCCCCAAGCAAATTAACCTCATTATGATATTTCTGTTCCATAAGATTACAAAAATACTCAAACTTTCAAAACCCACCCCCGCTTTTACGTAAATTAACACAAACCACCCCCCGAACTGATGAACACTACACGTGGAATGTATTATGAAGTCGCGTGTATTATACCCTTTTGGAGAAGGGTACAGAACCCCAAACCTATAACTTCCCCCGCAGCCATCCGCGCACCCTGGCGGCCTCCTCTCCCCCCACCTCCCACGCAGACGCCAGCGCATCCTGGAGGGATGCCACATGGGAATCCCGGTACACGGAAGCGCAGCGGACGTGTGCCGGGGCCGCCCCCTCAAAAAAAGAGAAAGCGCCCCGGAGGGTGCGCCACAACCCTCGCGTCCCTGACCCTCAATCATTTACCCCCGTCCGAATAGTCCGACAGGTCGGACCCTAAGAACCTTACAGACTTTAAGAACCTTACTGCTCCTCTACACTATGCTGAAAAGATAGGTGTCTTATTGACGTTTTATAAAGCTCTTACCCTCAGCTTCTGGACCGATAGGAAATATATCTTTGAATTGAAGTTTGCCATCAATATCAACTGCTTGCACCACAATCCAAGTGTAATCGCTTTCTGCCGACCATTTGTATTTAACCATATTCCACATCCTCGCGGAACACGGATTGCGAGTTGACGGTGAAAGCGGCACGAGCGTTGAAGCCGGGCA
>CAZNBD010000061.1:0-10590 GCA_964571405.1 uncultured Bacteroides sp.
CCAGAAGACCGTAGACGGTCCCTCAATGAAGGACTGGCGCGGTGGCCGTGCCGCTTCCGGCAACATCATCCCCTCCAGCACAGGCGCTGCCAAGGCTGTAGGTAAAGTAATCCCCGCCCTGAACGGCAAACTGACCGGTATGTCAATGCGCGTTCCCACCCTGGACGTTTCTGTAGTTGACCTGACCGTTAACCTTGAAAAGCCCGCTACATACGAAGAAATCTGCGCAGCCATGAAGGAAGCTTCTGAAGGCGAACTGAAGGGTATCCTCGGATACACAGAAGATGACGTTGTATCCAGCGACTTCCTCGGCGATCCCCGCACTTCTGTATTTGACAAGAAGGCCGGCATCCAGCTGACACCTACTTTCGTAAAGGTTATCTCATGGTACGACAATGAAATCGGTTACTCTAACAAAGTTCTCGATCTGATTGCCCGCATGGTTGAAATCAACGGCTAATACATCCAATCCCACCATACAAGCCCGGAGCTAAACGCTTCGGGCTTTTTCATTTCTATTTGTCCGACCCTGTCACAATCTTATTACAGAATGGTTAGGATTGTCACAATAATATTACGGATTGGTCAGAATTGTCACAATGTTATTACGGATTGGTGAAAATTCGGTTAAGCTATTGCGGGAGGGATTTTCATTGCCTACTTTTGTGTACGACAATGAAAAAGGAACAGATAAGCATAGTGATCCCTGTTTATAACAGCGCGGAAATTGTGGAGAGGACCCTCCGCAGCGTCCGTGCTCAGTTATTGCGTCCGCTTAACCTTATTCTTGTTGACAACAACTCCACAGATTCCACTTCAGAGGTTCTCCACCGCTGGGCGGAGGAAAATTCCGAACCTGAATTTTCAGTGACTGTTATCTCTGAAAACACCCCCGGTGCATCAGCAGCGCGTAACCGCGGTCTTGAGCTGGTACACACGGAATGGGTGATGTTCTTTGATGCCGATGACCTGATGAGTCCTGAGCACGTTTCAACAGCCATGTCACTTTCCAACGATGCTGACATCATCTGCTGGGATGTGTGGGATCTGGGTAATCACAAAACACTCAAATTCAACACCAGTGATCCCCTGTGGAACTCCCTTTTCCACGGCACGTTTGCCACACAGAGATGGATGGCACGTACGGACCTGGTGAGAAAGGCCGGCGGATGGAATGCGGATGTTCGCCTGTGGGATGATATTGAACTGGGAGTGCGTATCCTCAATGAAAATCCCCGGATTATCAAGCGCCGTGGCGAACCTATGGTAACCGTTCTCCCCACTGCGGGTTCAATGAGCAGTTACAGCGGCGGGAATTATCTGGAACGCATGGAGGCTCCCCTCAAATATATTGCCGTCAATAATCCCAAAACTACACTCTGGACTTATTTTGTACGCGCAATCCACGCCGGTGTTTCTTTCCGTGAAAGCAGTGATGACACCGTCCGCAACAGTTGCAACCAATACATGAAACATGTATATACAGCTGCCCCCAAGCAGCACAGACCAATGCTCCGGTTCACATACACAGCAGCAAAGTTAGGCATGCGCGGTATAGCCCGCTTTTTAGAACCATTCATCAAGTAAACAGTTATGTCCAAACATCACATTTTCTTTTTAACCGACCTCATTCTGGGTCTTACTGCCCTGGCCATGATCATAACAGGCTGCCAGGAAGAATCCGGACGTCAGGCCTCACCTGTACCTCCTACAGAGATTACAGCCCCGTTGGATTCTATATTCGGCGAGTTGTTCCCTCAGGAAGAACCGGGAGCTCTGGTTATGGTTATGAAAGGTGACTCAATAATGTATGACCAGGGATTTGGCGTGGCTGACCTTGCTACAGGTGAGCTGGTTTCTGACTCCACTCTGTTCAACATTGCCACCGCCAGCAAGCAGTTTACCGCACTGGCCATGCTCAAGCTCCAGGAGCAGGGCAAATTAAACCTTGATGACAGTCTGAGCAAATACTTCCCGAACTGGGAGGCTCCTTTCTATAAAGACATTACTATCCGCCAGGTGCTTTCTCACACCTCCGGACTCCCTGACCTGCGTCCCCGCAATGAACGTGAATGGCGTAACTATACTTCCCTTCACAGAGCGCGTTTTTCACGCCTGAAGGATTATTCCAAATATGCACTTGTGTTTGAAAGTCTCCAGCTGTTTGCCAATCTGGACACCCTGGCTTTCACACCCGGCACCGCTTATGAGTATCAGAATCCCCCTTATCAGCTCATGGCACTCATAATTGAAAAGGTAAATCCGGGCGTATCTTTTGAGGAATGGATGCAGCAGAATATTTTTGATGTTGCCGGTATGGACAATACCCAGTACTTCAACACAATCAATCCGTTCTATCATGAGGCTCACGCTTACCGCCGCCCCATCCAGGATTCTGACCCTGACAAATTCTTCAGAACTCCTTCAGGGGTATGGGAAGAATTTGATTACGGTGAAGCTTACTTCTTCCCCACCCGTGCTGATGTTGGACTTTATACCTCCGGCCGAGAACTTATGCGCTGGAATAAAGCTCTTAAATCAGGTGCCGTCCTCTCTGACAGCCTCAGAAATCTGGCGCAGACTCCCGTGATTGAAACGGACAGCGCCGGTATTTTCTATGGCATGGGATACTACATTGACCAGCGTCCCGGTAAACCTCACAAATTATACCAGACCGGTAGTAACGGCGGTTTCACCATTTACCAGGCCAATCTGCCTGAGGATGATGTTACTTACATCATCATGGCAACCCACCGCAGATGGGACAGAGATGAAGTTGCCGCCAAGGTTGACAGCGTGCTGATCTCAAAGGGCTGGGTTAATAATTAATAATGATTACTAAATTATCATAAATCTTTAAATAGTCAGTTATAAAATCGGATAAATATAGTTAACTTTGCATCAACAAAAAGTCTTAACTATCGATTCAAACATAAAAATTAGAAGAATAGAAAAACAGCTGCCCGAGACGGGTCGCTGTTTTTTTATTTGGCCTCATGGATTTTTAGGGCTATCTTTGCAGTAAGTTCTGAATCCACCGTTTATGAAACTAAAGAAACTCTTTTTTCTCTGTATATATTACGGGCTTGCCAAGCATCTGCCCAATTCATATACGCCTCTGGTGGGCAAACCAAGCAATGCCATCAGAGTATTCTGCGCCAAACGAATTTTCAAGAAATGCGGTAAGATATGTACCATCGGGCGTGGAGTTTACTTTGGGAAAGGAGACGAGCTTGAAATAGGAGATGATTCAGGATTCGGTCCTTATAATATAGTTCCTCCCAATATCAAAATCGGTAACCATGTAATGATGGGTCCGGAGATTCTGATTCTGAAACAGAACCACCGCTTTGACCTTCCTGATGTACCTATCGGCCAACAGGGAAACCTCCCGGCAAAACCGGTGGTGATTGAGGATAATGTCTGGATTGGCCAACGTGTCATAATCCTTCCCGGCAAGAAGATTTCAACCGGGACGGTGGTTGGAGCAGGAGCTGTCATTACGCGTGATACTGAGCCGGAAACCATTGTGGGCGGTAATCCTGCCAAGACCATCAGGGCCAGAATAGTCAGAAATCAGTCTGAATCCGATTGATTTTTAAACCAAGTTTCATGAATTTTGGCTAACTTTGCACTGCCAACAGAATTCTTTGACACATATGACAACAAAATTTGAAATGGTGGCCAAGACCTTTGCCGGTCTGGAACAGGTACTTGCCACTGAGCTTACGGATCTGGGTGCCGAAAATATACAGCCGGGAACCAGAATGGTTTCATTCAGCGGAGATCTGGCCATGCTTTATAAGGCCAATATGTGCTGCCGCACAGCACTCCGAATTCTTAAACCGTTTTACAAGTTCAAAGCCAGAACACCGGAACAGCTTTATGACCGTGTTAAGGAATTTGACTGGTCCTCAATGATGACGGTTAACCAGACTTTCTCCATTGATACAGTTACATTCAGTGATGAGTTCCACCATTCACAGTTTGTCACATATAAGGTCAAGGATGCCATAGCGGATTGGTTCCGGGATCATACAGAGGACGGAGCACGTCCCCGTGTACGCCTGGAGAATTCAGACATCATGATCAATGTCCATATCTCCGGCACTGACGTAACCCTGAGCCTGGATTCATCCGGCGAGAGTCTGCACCGCCGCGGGTACCGTGTGGCACAGACTGAGGCTCCTATCAGTGAAGTATTGGCTGCCGGTATCATTTTAATGACAGGATACAAGGGCGATGTTCCGTTTGTGGATCCCATGTGCGGCTCCGGAACTTTTGCAATTGAGGCGGCTCTTATTGCCGCCAATATAATTCCGGGCGTGTTCCGCAAGCATTACGCTTTTGAGAACTGGAAAGATTTCAACCGGGATTTATTTGAAGAGATTTACAATGATGACAGCGCTGAGCGGGAAATTACCATGCCCATTGTTGCTGCTGACATCTCTCCCAAAGCTATTGAAATTGCCACAGCAAACGCCAAGAGCGCCGGAGTGGCCCGCTACATTGACTTCCGTCAGATTCCCATTGCCCGCTGGGAGGAAGCTCCTAAGCCCGCCGGCATACTTGTCACAAATCCTCCTTACGGAAAACGTATTGCCGCTGAGGATATGAACGCTCTGTACAAAAGCATTGGTACCTGTCTCAAAAGAGTATTCACAGGTTATCATGCCTGGATTATCGGATATCAGGATGAATATTTCCATGAGATTGGCCTGGCGCCCTCTCAGAAAATTGCACTCAACAACGGTGGCCTGGAATGCGAACTGCGGGAGTATGTTATTTTTGAAGGCACCAAGCGCAATTTTCGTGCCGGAGGTGGCCGGATTAAGGATGAATTCAAGGAGAAACGCAGTGAACGGCCTGCCCGAAAATTCGGCGACAAAAAATTTGACGACAAGAAATTTGAGGGAAAGAAATTTGAAGGCAAAAAGTTTGAAGGGAAGAGATTTGAAGGTAAAAAGTTCGGGGACAGGAAGGTTGAGTCCCGGCGCGAGGATTTCCGCTCCGATGAGCCGCGTGAACGTAGACCTTTTGATTTAAGCCGTCTGGGCAAGCAGCCCTCTATTCCTGAGGAAAAGGCCATTGTTCTCCGGCCGGCATGGCGAGTCCGCAAAAATAAAGCCGACAACAATTCTGAAAATACAGAAAAATAAATACATCTGATGGGAACGGATAAATCAATTAACGTACTGCTGCTTGGAAGCGGCGGCCGCGAGAGTGCTCTGGCATTTAAAATTGCTCAGAGCCCACTACTTGATAATCTTTATATTGCCCCCGGAAATGCCGGGACCGGTGTTTACGGCACCAATCTGCCGGTGTCAGCCACAGACTTTGATGCAGTCCGCAATATTGTGGAGGAAAAAGCAATCAGCCTCGTGGTTGTTGGTCCTGAAGACCCGTTGGTAAAGGGTGTGCGGGCAGCTCTTAAGGATGTAAAGGCTCCTGACGGCCTGCCGGTTGCAGTTGTAGGTCCTGACGTGGACGGCGCAGCTCTTGAAGGCAGCAAGGACTTTGCCAAAGGTTTCATGAACCGTCATGGTATTCCCACCGCCCGGCACCTCACTGTTACGGAATCCAATATCAACCAGGGTATAGATTTTCTCCAATCTCTCAAGGCTCCTTACGTGCTCAAGGCTGACGGTCTGGCTGCAGGCAAGGGTGTACTGATTGTAGACACTCTTGATGAAGCGATTACAGAACTCCGTTCTATGCTTGACGGTGCTTTTGGGGCTGCATCCTCAAAGGTGGTAATTGAAGAATTTCTCAGCGGTATTGAATGTTCTGTATTTGTACTTACAGACGGCACCGGAAGATACCTCCTTCTTCCGCCCGCCAAGGATTACAAGCGCATCGGTGAAGGTGATACCGGACTGAATACCGGTGGCATGGGTGCCGTGTGCCCCCCTCCTTTTGCTGACAAAGCTTTTATGGATAAGGTTGAGGAGAAAATTGTGAAGCCCACCCTGAGCGGTCTCATTCAGGAAGGTATTGATTACCGCGGATTTATTTTCTTAGGCCTTATCAAAGTGGATGGTGAGCCCATGGTAATTGAATATAACGCCCGCATGGGAGACCCTGAGACTGAGGCAGTCATGCCCCGTATCAGCTCTGATCTTGTTCCGGTTCTGATGGGAATGGCCCGGGGCGACATGGAGGGTTGTTCTCTTGAAATTGATCCGCGTGTGGCTGTCACTGTTATGTGTGTTTCAGGTGGTTATCCCGGATCTTACCGTAAAGGTCTTCCCATCTCCGTTGGTGAAGTTCCGGAAAACTCTGTTGTGTTCCACGCCGGTACTTCTGTGGATAATGACGGCCGGGTTATCACCTCCGGTGGCCGTGTAATCGCCGTCACTTCCCTTGCTCCCACTCTGGAGGAAGCCGCTCGTGCAAGCTTCAAGGCTGTGGAAGGCATTGAATTTGAAGATAAATATTTCCGCCGGGATATTGCGGCTGACATGATAGCCCTTTCCAGGTAATAGCTGATGAGACTGGCGCAGCTCACTCGCACTGCACATACTTCTGTGGTGGTTGTTCCGGCAGTTTTGCTGTCGGTTCTGGCCTTGCTGTATGCCTTCCTGAGCCATAAAACTTCTGCCTGGGTCTCTGACAATGGATTGATTTTTAATGACTCATCGCTGTGGATGACTGACAGGTTGCTCAATTTCGGTCTTGCCCTGTCTGCAAACGCCGTAATTGTCATCTGTCTCAGCCTGCTGAACAAACAGTTTAATTTTCTGAGGAATCCCACATGGTTGTATGCCACATTCTTTGCGGTAATGCAGGTGGCTGTTCCCACCCTGAGCTGCAACATCAGCTGCGCGTTGGTGCTTGCCATGGCGGTCATGATAGCTGCCCTGCTCCTTTTCGGACTTTACAATGACAAAGTTTCAACGCACCATGTATTCCTGGTCTTCCTGATCTTTTCCGCATTAGGCGCCTGTCAATACGCATTCCTGCTCTATCTGCCGGTGTTGGCCCTGTGGTGTGTGCAACTGCGCATGGCGTCCTTGCGCACTTATCTGGCCGCTGTCATGGGTACGGGCACTCCCTGGTGGATTATTCTCGGCTTCGGGATAGTAAGCCCTGAAGAATTGCGTCTTCCCGTAATGGACAGAATCATATGGCCTTGGGAAGCTCCGTCAAATATTCCGTTAATGGCAGTGGCGGCTGTATCGGCACTGCTGCTTGTGCTGACCATGAGTCTGAATTTTTTCAAATCCATTGCATATAACGCACGGTCTCGCGCCATGAACGGTGCTCTTTCTGCCATGGCTCTTGCAACGGTGCTGTTCATTTTTGTAGATTTTGAAGATTTTTACGTATTCATACCCACACTGAACGCCTGCGCCGCACTCCAGAGCGCACATTACTTTTCTGCGCACCAGTCTCCGCGGTCTGTTTTAGGCATTATAGCCGTTATCGTGGTTTATATCTGCTTGTATTTATGGCAAATGATAATCTGAAGATAGTCATTGAGGAAAATGTTCCTTTTGTAAAGGGACTGCTGGAACCTTATGCAAAGGTGCTGTATCTTCCTGCGGAAAAAATTGATTCCTCAGTAATGGAAGATGCAGCCGCTCTGATTACACGTACACGCACCAAATGTGACGCCGGGCTGCTTGAAGGTTCCTCCTGCCGTCTTATTGCTTCTGCCACCATCGGCACTGACCATATTGACCGCGAGTTCTGCTGCCGTAAAGGTATTACGGTGGTTAACGCTCCAGGCTGCAATGCTCCTGCTGTGGCGCAGTATGTCCTTTCTTCACTGCTCCATACTGTTAATCGCCCGATAAGTTCATATACCATAGGAATTGTGGGCGTGGGACATGTGGGAAGTATTGTTGAACGCTGGGCCCGGGGGCTGGGAATGAAAGTGATGCTCTGTGATCCGCCCAGACAGCGCAATGAAGGCGGTGACCAGTGGTGCTCACTTGATGAAATTGCACAAAAAGCCGATATCATAACATTCCATACTCCTCTGGAACGCAGTGGGCTCAATCCAACATATCACCTTGCAGACGCAGAATTCTTTTCAAAGCTCAAGCGCGCGCCTATAATAATCAATAGTGCCCGGGGGGCGATTGTGGATAATGAAGCACTGCTGGAAGCACGCAAGGATGGGAAAACAGGTCCGCTGATTATTGACTGCTGGGAAGGTGAACCGGCTATAAACCGGGAATTATTGGAACTCACAGAGATTGCAACACCTCACATTGCCGGCTACTCAGAAGAGGGAAAAATACGAGCCTCACAGCAGGCATTGGATGCCGTCACCACATTCCTGATGCTTCCGCGCGTAACTGTTCCAAAACCAATGCCGGCCCCACCGGCCCAGACAGTAACCCGCACCGGATTACTGAAAAGTTATAATCCGCTGACGGACTCCATAGCATTGAAAGCCGCTCCTGAGGATTTTGAAAAGCTGAGAAACACATACCCTCTCCGCCACGAACCACTCCCCGGCCAGGAAGATTAAAGAGCAAGCCGCATGCCCAGGTAGTTATATTTATTAACTGGGTTATAACAGCTCCGATAGCTGACACGAGTAGAAGATATATCGTAACACCAGCTCCCGCCTCTGTATAAACGGTAAGAACCGGATGATGGACCGGAAGGATTGGTCTGAGAATCGCTGTTATACTCTCCGTACCAATCTGAGCACCATTCGGCAACATTACCTGACATATCATACAACCCTAACTCATTTGGCAGTTTCTGTCCAACCGGATGGGTTCTGTTCCTGGAATTATCCTGATTCCAGGATTTGCCCCCTGCTTCATTAGTCCCGCTGTAAATATATCCATTGCTGAAATTTCCTCCCCGGGCGGCGAATTCCCATTGTGCTTCAGTTGGTAAATGGAAATGCAGTCCGGTCATCTGATTCAAGTGACTTATAAAATCCTGACAGTCATTCCAGCTTATATATTCAACCGGTAAATCATTGCCTCTGAAACGAGAGGGATTACGTCCCATCACAGTTTCCCATTCTTTTTGGGTTACTTCATAGCTCCCAATTCGGTATGAACTCAGCGTGACTTGATGAGTTGGTCTTTCAGCACTTCCTGCGGCTCTGTCAAGGTTTGATGCTCCCATGTTGAAAGTACCTCCGGAAACATATTGCATGTTATTGATTAGACGCCGGAGGACATCTTTCTGTGAAGTTGTAACCTCAGGTGCCCAATTAACCGTGTATCCATTTATTACCTCAGTTGACTGACGGGCAGATGTCTCTTGCTGAATTCGTTCTGCTTCAGCTCTTTCAGCTGCTATTCTTTCTGCATCTGATGTAGTTCCCTGGGGAGTATCTTCCGCGTTGTGATTATTTGATGAACCTATTGTCTCTATATCAGATGCTTCTATACTGCCACCAACAAAGTTATTTTCAGAATTGCCCGCTGTAACATTCTCATCCCAGGCAGCCTTGATTCTCTGTACTGTTGACTTGGATAATTTGAAAATTCCAAATCCAATTAAGATTACAACTGCAGTACTAATTAGAATAATTCCTAATCTCCCAAATTTCTTTTTAGAACTACCTGAAACTACAGGTCCCTTTCTTTGCAGTTTTACAGTTGAAAAACTGGGATAACCTTTAAATTCCGGTGGTCTAACCAACATTGCCCCCGCATCCGGGAACCTGTCAGAGGCCATTGGAGAAAGGGCCTTGAGAATAATCCGCTTCAGATTCTCACTCAAAGGAAGTGTGGAGATGGTTGCTCTGGGTTCCCCGGATGGCCAGTCACTGGATTTGGCAGGACGCTTACCAGTGGCTGCATCATAAAGAGTGGCGCCCAGAGCATACACATCAGCAGCAGGAAAGAATGTTGAAATTCCGGCATACTGTTCCATGGGGGCATAACCCTCGGAGCAGGCCATAGTATTTACTGTTGATGTAGCTGAGCCATCAGCGTTGTAATGCTTACTCAGCCCGAAGTCTATCAGCACCGGCCGGATGGTTCCATCAGTATTCTGTGAAAGCATAATATTTCCCGGTTTGATGTCAAGATGTGTTACTCGCTGACGGTGCAGGTAAGCAACGGTATCAATAATCGGGTAAATGATATGCTCAATGTCCTGTTCACTCAGAGGGCCATATTGTGCTATATAGTCTGCAAGACTCTGACCCTCTAAATATTCCATTACATAATAAGCCGTGTCATTAGCTTCAATAATTTCACTGACTCTGACTATATTTGGGTGGCCGGCTCCATACTGACTCAGTCTGCGTGCTTCTGATATGAAATCACGCATACTGTTGGCTGTCATGGCGCGACTTTCTTCTGTTCCAGGGCAAATTACTGTATTACCATCTTCGGCCCGTTCACACTGTGCCTGCATGAAATGCTCCTTAATGGCAACATAGACTTTATAACTATAATTACCATTATCAATAATATAACTTGCCAGATAAGTAATGCCGAATCCTCCGGAACCGAGAACTCGCTCAATTCGGTAAGAATACATTCCAGTCAGAACAGTACCTGGATTAAGAGCTTTAGCTTTCATGAGAATCATGGCTTTGTTTAAGAAAAAAAAGCCCTCCGGTCTGTTGGGATCGGGGGGCTCAGAGGGGGCGGTTACCTA
>CAZNBD010000062.1:0-10492 GCA_964571405.1 uncultured Bacteroides sp.
CCCACCCCTTTGCCCATGACCGGGCTCTGCGATGCGGTCTGCGACTGCAAAATTAATAAAATTATCTCACATTCAAACAAAACTCACGAATAATTAACAAATTTGCATCCACAAGTCCCGTCATCAAGTTGCTGCAAATGAAATTAGCAGAAATGATAAATATTTTTGCTAATTTTGCGATATGAACCGGAAAACGCCTTTGCCACTTGCTCCTTCAGCGCAAGAAAATGAAATAATCCTTTACCAACCGGACTCAACCACATCACTTGATGTGAGAGTTGCGGATGATACCGTGTGGCTGACCCAACAACAGATCGCAGACTTATTCGGTGTAAAGCAACCTGCTATTTCAAAGCATCTAAAAAACATTTTTGAAAGTGGAGAATTGAATGAGTCTTCAGTTCATTCCATTTTGGAATATACTGCATCAGATGGGAAGACGTACAAAACGAAGTTCTATAACCTTGATGCCATATTATCTGTAGGATATCGTGTAAACAGCAAAAATGCAACCTTATTCCGTCAGTGGGCCAATAAGGTATTGAAGGACTACCTTCTGAGAGGGTATGCAGTTTCTCAACGATTTGAGAGATTGGAATATCGTGTGGCGAAGACAGAAGAAAAGATAGATTTCATCATTAATAGCTCCTTACCTCCTCGTGAAGGAATTTTCTTTGACGGACAGATCTTTGATGCATATGCGTTGATGTGTGATCTGGTGCGAAGCGCCAGGAAGAGGATTGTCTTGGTTGACAATTACATTGATGACTCAGTATTCCGTCAGCTTGACAAACGGGAGCCGGGCGTCTATCATGTCGGAGCCTCTTTCAAGGACTTAGGCAAGAAACTATTTGCATTCTCCAAAATGGAAGCTCTCTCCGCCACCGACCTGATAAGTCATTTAGAAGCCTCCAATTAATTCCTGAAACTAAATCCACTTATAAGCAAAAACGCCCAATCTCACTCCATAATCATGGTTGTGAAATTGGGGGTTAATACAACAAAAGCCTGCTAATCAGGCTTTATTGCGGAGAGAGGGATTCTTGCTTACGCAAGCGCTGCGCGGTGACGAACCCCGGGGTTCGAACCCTCTCTAACGCAAAAAGCAGCCTAAAGGCTGCTTTTTTTTCTGCGGAGAGAGAGGGATTCGAACCCCCGGAGGTGTGACCCTCAACGGTTTTCAAGACCGCCGCAATCGACCACTCTGCCATCTCTCCTTGGTGGTTTTGCGGTGCAAAGTTAATGCTTTTTATTCAATGGTGCAAATTATTTTTTAATTTTAATTGTAATATTTTATTTTTTATCATCAAATCAATTAATTTTCAACGTTTTGGATTTGTCAATAAACTTTTTGTGATGACCTTTGTTGAAAATTTTGGGTTGCAAATCCTCCTTATTATATATAAAATGACTAATTTTGCCGCCAAATTGAATAAACGCACAATGAGCAAAGCTAAAAACTTGGTTATCGTTGAGTCTCCCGGTAAGGTCAAGACTATTCAGAATTTTCTTGGTCCGGATTACCGTGTGATGTCCAGCTATGGCCATATCAGAGATCTTAAAAAGAAAAATTTCAGTATAGATATTGAATCCGGCTTTACTCCGGAATATGAAATTCCTGCCGATAAGGAGGAGCTTGTTGCAGAGCTCCGTCAGGCGGCCGCGGAAGCCGACACTGTATGGCTTGCATCCGATGAAGACCGCGAGGGGGAAGCAATTGCCTGGCACCTTGCGCAGGTGTTGGGTCTTGATCCGGCCACAACAAAACGTATTGTGTTCCACGAAATCACCAAGAATGCCATTCTGAACAGTATTGCCAATCCGCGCACCATTGATATGCCGCGTGTTGACGCTCAGCAGGCCCGCCGTGTTCTTGACCGTATTGTGGGTTTTGAGCTCAGTCCGGTTCTGTGGAAGCGTCTCAAACCGGCTCTGTCTGCGGGGCGCGTGCAGAGTGTGGCGGTGCGTCTGATTGTGGAGAGGGAAAAGGAGATTGAGAGATTTGTTTCTGAACCTTATTTCCGTATCACGGGAATTTTTTCACCTGCGGGGGGCGGTACTGCATTCAAGGCTGAGCTGCGTTCACGTCTGAGCTCAATTGAGGAGGCGGAGCGTTTCCTGAGCAGCTGTGCCGGTGCGTCCTTCAAGGTGAATGAAGTTACTGTTAAACCTGTACGCAAGCAGCCTGCGGCTCCGTTCACCACTTCCACTCTGCAGCAGGAGGCTTCCCGCCGTCTTGGTTTCACGGTGTCTCAGACTATGATGGTGGCTCAGCGGCTCTATGAGAGCGGTCACATCACTTACATGCGTACTGACTCTCTGAATCTGTCATCTGAGGCTCGCTCTGCCATAAAGACTTATATTACAGATACATTAGGGGCTGAATACTCAGAGCCGCGTAATTATCACACTCACTCCAAGGGAGCCCAGGAAGCCCATGAGGCCATCCGTCCCACTTATGTTGACCGTGAGGATATTGAAGACGCAAGCGCTCAGGAGAAGCGTCTTTACCATCTGATCCGGCAGCGTACCATTGCCAGTCAGATGGCGGATGCTCTGGGTGAGCGCACCATTGTTGAAATTGGCAACAATGGCAACGATGAGATTTTCACAGCCACAGGCGAGCACATCAGTTTTGACGGTTTCCTGCGCATGTATGAGGAGAGCAGCGATGTTGCCCCTGAAGAACGTGCTGACAATATGCCTGCCCTGAGCAAGGGTGAGGCTCTGGCATATTCTCAGATTGATGCAACTGAGCGTTTCACTCAGCAGCCCGCAAGATATACTGAGGCCACTCTGGTCAAGAAGATGGAGGATCTGGGAATTGGACGTCCGTCTACTTATGCTCCGACTGTTTCCACCATTCAGGCCCGCGGGTATGTTGAGAAAGGGGAACGAGAAGGCGTGGAGCGCTCTTTCAGAATCCTCACTCTCAACTCTGACCACAAAATTACTGACTCCGTCAAGACAGAAATGACCGGCTCTGAAAAGGGTAAGCTTATTCCAACAGACATAGGCGTTATTGTCAACGACTTCCTCACCATCTATTTCCCTGACATCCTTGATTTTGGCTTCACTGCCCGCATTGAGGAAAAGTTTGACCAGATTGCCCAGGGTGAGTTACCGTGGAAGGAGGAAATTGCTCAGTTCTACAATATCTTCCAGCCTTCTGTTGAAAATGCCATGACCATCAAACAGGGTCCCAAGTTTGGAGAACGGCAGCTGGGAACTGACCCGGCTACCGGAGAACCTGTAAGCGTAAAGATTGGCCGTTTCGGACCTGTGGCACAGATTGGCAGCTCAGAGGGCGATGTCAAGCCCCGCTTTGCATCTCTGCTTGAGAGTCAGAGTCTTAACACCATAACTCTGGAAGAAGCCCTGGCTCTGTTCCAGTTCCCGCGTATGATAGGCACATTTGAGGGTAAGGATGTTGAAGTGGCGATCGGCCGCTTCGGGCCGTACGTGCGTCATGACGGCAAGTTTGCCTCCATTCCTGCCGACATCCCTGCATCGGAGATAACCCTTGCACAGGCCATAGAGCTCATTGAAGCCAAGAGAACAGCCGAGGCCAACAAGACTGTCAAAGTCTTCCCGGAGGATGAGGAGACCAAGATTTTACGCGGACGCTTCGGAATCTATATCAGCCACGGCAAAAAGAATTACAAGATTCCAAAAACCGTGACAGATCCGGCCGCGCTCACATTGGAGGAGGTGCATAAGATTATGGAGGAAGCGGATGCCGCTCCCGCCAAACCCAGACGCACCGTTACACGCAAAAAGAAATAACAGTTATGGGAAAGCACAGAAATCTCGCAGCCAAGCCCGGCACCCAGCCCGGCACCTTCAAGCCGGATAATATTCTGACCTTTACAGCAAGGTCTCAGGCTCCGCTGATGGATACCCTCATGACTCTGCTGCCGGACCGCAAGCGGACTACGGTCAAGGACTTTCTCAAACACCGCCAGGTAATGGTGAACGGTCAGATCATCACTCAGTTTGATCATCCTGTCCATGCCGGTGATACAGTAAAAGTCAATACTACCCGTCAGTTCCAGACTTTCAGTAACAAACGTCTGCACATTGTTTATGAAGACGATGATATAATTGTTGTTGACAAGGGTTACGGATTGCTCTCCATGGGCACGGACCGGATAAAGGAAGGGACGGCATATTCCATGCTCCGTGATTATCTCAAGCGCAAGGATCCGCGCAACAAGATTTTCATTGTCCACCGTCTTGACCGCGATACATCCGGCCTGATGATGTTTGCCAAGAATGTTGCAGCCAAGGATGCCATGCAGCATAACTGGAACAATATGGTTCTGGAACGCAAATATATTGCTGTTACAGAAGGTGCTCCGGAGCCTGAGGAAGGTGAAATACGTTCTTACCTGGCTGAAAACACCGCTCATGAGGTTTACAGCACGGAGGATCCGGATGACGGTCAGCTTGCCGTAACTCGGTACAAAGTGATAGGCCGGCGCGCACCGTATGCGCTTGTGGAACTCAACCTGGCCACCGGGCGCAAGAACCAGATTCGCGTACACATGAAGGAATCCGGGCACCCCATTGTGGGAGACCGCCGCTACGGCGCCAAGACCTCACCCATTCACAGGCTGGCTCTCCATGCTCATACACTGCGTTTTGTACATCCCATCACACGCAAGGACATGAACTTCACCTCAGCCCTGCCTGCAGGTTTCCTGCGCATGGTACCCCTCAAAGGTGATAAGTGACGGATTATACAATTTTCTTTAAATTTTTGGCGGCTTGTGCCAATTGTAAAATTTTTTTTCTATCTTTGCGTTTATAATACTGAACGTGTCATAACAAGCGCATGAGAGTTAAGATACATCACGAAGGAACAAACATCCTGCTGATACTCCTGGCAGTGATAGTGGCAATCAATCTGCCACTATGGCTGTGGGTGCGTCCGTTTGTATGGGCCATTGTATCAACGGTGCTTTTCGGCGTGTTTTATCTGCTGGTTGTCAACTTTTTCCGCTCCCCGCGCAGACAGTTCTACGGAGACCGTAAGAATGTTGTTGTGGCATCGGCAGACGGTGAGGTTGTGGCTCTGGAAGAAACTTATGAACCTGAATATCTCAAATGCCGTTGCATCCAGCTGAGCGTGTTCATGAGTATTCTGAACGTTCATGCCAACTGGTTCCCGGTTGACGGAGAAGTGATTTACGCCACTCATCACAAGGGCCGTTTTCTGGCAGCCTACCTGCCCAAGAGCAGCACTGAAAATGAGCGTTCCACAATAGCCATCCGCGCCAATGACGGTCAGACAGTCCTGGTCCGCCAGGTGGCAGGGGCAATGGCTCGCCGTATAGTAACTTATGCCAAACCCGGCGATGAAGCCAATATTGATGACCATCTGGGATTTATCAAATTCGGCTCTCGCGTAGACCTCTATCTTCCCTTGGGTACAGAGATAAAAGTCAAAATCGGAGACAAGACCACAGGCGGAGTGACCACCGTTGGCCGTCTGGTCCCTCCGGGAAAGGAGGAGCATGCTTAGTCGCACCACAGGGCAGCTGCCAAATGCTGTCACATGTATGAACCTGATTTCCGGGTGTATTGCCATCTATATGGCTTTCCACATGGAAGTGGTTTTCGGCCCCCTTACCGGCGCTTCATGGGCAATGATAGCGATAGGCGCCGCTGCCGTATTTGACTTTCTTGACGGTTTCACCGCCCGCGCACTGCACAAGTTCTCTCCCCTGGGAAAAGACCTGGATTCACTTTCAGACCTGGTGAGTTTCGGTGTTGCGCCGGCCATGCTGGTGCTCAATATGATGGAGCCCCACTCCCCTCAGCCCACGCCGTTCATTGCACTGATGATTGCGGTGTGCGGAGCCATCCGCCTGGCAACATTCAACACTGACACTGAGCAGAGTGTGAATTTCCGCGGGCTTCCCATCCCGGCCAACGCAATTTTCTGGATAGGTGTTTACGGCTGGATTGAAAGATACACATACCCCGGATGGGGTGTAATGGCAGTTCTGATTGTTCTTGACTCACTGGCCATGGTGGGACGGTTCAAGATGTTCAGCCTCAAATTCAAAAATTTTTCATTACGTGACAATCTCTTCCGTTATATCCTCATTCTGAGCGCAATTGTCTCAGTTGCCCTCACAGGATTACCCGGCTTCTTCATTACCATCCTCATATACTTCCTCCTCTCTTTTCTCAAAAGAAAGAATCTTTAAAACAGAAGAAGGTCTTACACAGATGGTTGACAAGGGATGTTACAGTGTTAGGAAACTGTTAGAATGGAAATTCTCTTGATAATCTTTATATGCCTGGTTGTTATTCCATGTTTATATCTGGGATACAAGATATGGCGGGTTTACCGGAAATGGAATCAGTTCCGGCGGGATCCGTTGGGCTTCTTCATGGACCAGGCTCAGAAAGCTGCTGAGGAGCAGGCCAAGGCCGCTTCAAAGAACTCCGGCAAGAAAGGCTTTCAGCGTCCGGCGCGGCGCAAGAAAAAAATTGATCGGGATTTGGGTGAATATGTGGAATTTACAGAAATCACCTCTTATTCTCAGACTGTTTACTCTGACTCCAAAGCAACATACCGGGTGGAGGAACAGATTCAGGATATTAAATGGGAGGATATCAAGTGATTATGGCAAATAAAGTAAATCAATCCGCTGCCGGGGCTGACATTCCTGAAATTTACCGTTTTCTGGATGAGCTCCGTGCCAACAATAACCGTGAATGGTTCAGTCAGCATAAGAGTGAATATGAAAAACTGCGTGCCGGTTTCATCTCTGACCTGCAGGACATAATCAATATGATGGCTGACCGTGTCCCCTCCCTGCGATATTTACAGGCACGGGACTGCATGTACCGCATTTACCGTGATACACGTTTCAGCAGTGACAAGACTCCATTCAAGACTCATTTCTCCGCATTGATTTCACCCTGGGGGCGTCATACTGAGCGGGCTGCCTGGTATCTCCATATTGGCTCGGTGGACAATTGTCTGGCCGGCGGAATCTGGTGCCCGGAGAGCGCGCTGCTCCGTAAGCTCCGTAAAGCGGTGATTGACAATGTGGAAGAGTTCCGTTCTATCATAGATAACCCTGAACTCATCTCCGCGTTCCCTGACTGGACCGGCCCTCAGCTCAAGACTGCCCCTAAGGGATATGACAGAAACCATCCTGATATAGATCTCCTGCGCCTGACTGCATACTGCAGGGAGTCTGAGCCACCCCGTTCTTTCTTTGAAAAGCCGGGATGGAAGGAGGATGCCGCCCGCCGTCTGCTTCTGCTCACTCCCATGATAGATTTTATAAACTATTCCATTGACGAGTAATTAACCTGAACTGATATGAAAGAACAACGCGCCAGTCTGTTTCATGGCATTCTGCTGATAGGCCTCTTTGCCTGCGCCGCTTTTTATATTGGCACTGCAGATATTTTCACCAGGCTTTCAATCAGCCCTATGATTATCGGTATCATTTTGGGTATGATTTATGCCAACTCACTGCGCAATCATCTGCCGGACACCTGGGTTCCCGGTATAGTTTTCTGTTCAAAAAAGATTCTGCGTCTGGGCATTATCCTTTACGGTTTCAGACTCACCTTTCAGGATGTGGCCGCTGTGGGGCTTGCAGGCATTGTGAGTGATGCTGTAATTGTCACTGTCACCATTCTGGGGGGCGTGCTCATCGGAAAGTTGCTCAAGATGGATTCTGAAACGGCTCTGCTGACAAGCGTGGGCTCCGGAATATGCGGGGCGGCGGCCGTCCTCGGTGCAGAGAGCACCATCCAGACCAAGCCGTACAAGACAGCTGTTGCTGTGGCCACTGTTGTAATCTTCGGAACCATAGCCATGTTTATATATCCCATTGCATACCGCAGCGGTATCCTGGGTCTTGAACCCGGTCAGATGGGTATATATGCCGGCAGCACTCTTCATGAAGTGGCTCACGCCGTTGGCGCCGGAAATGCCATGGGTGAGGAAGTGGCCAAGACAGCCATCATTGTAAAGATGATTCGCGTGATGATGCTGGTGCCCGTACTGCTCATCCTGGCGTACTGGGTTGCTCTCAAGCGGAGCCGCAGCGGTGAAGGCGGCCGCAAGGGTAAGATTGCCATTCCCTGGTTTGCGCTCGGGTTCCTGGCTGTGATTGGCTTCAACTCCTTTGATCTTCTGCCTGCTTCAGTGGTGGATGTTATCAATTACATAGACACCTTCCTGCTCACCATGGCAATGGCGGCACTGGGAGCCGAAACAAGCATAGACAAGTTCAAGAAAGCCGGTCCAAAACCTTTTATTCTGGCGGCTCTGCTGTTTGTATGGCTCATGTCCGGCGGCTGGGTGATGGCCAAATACCTGGCTCCTCATCTGCTTTGACATTTTCCACCGGTCCCTATTCTGTAAACACATGACTGACACAATGCATAAAGAACATAAGTCTCTCGTAATCATACCCATGTATAATGAACGGGAGAATGCCGCGGCAATTATTGATGCCGTGATGGCACTTCCTTCCCCGTTTGATATCCTGGTGGTGGATGATAACTCTCCTGACGGAACCGCTCAGATTGTCCGTGACAAAATGGAAGAGTATCCCGGCCGCATTTTTATTATTGAGCGCCAGGGCAAGCTGGGCCTGGGAACGGCTTATATCACCGGATTCAAATACTCCATTGAACAGGGTTATGACTTCACCTGTGAAATGGATGCGGACTTCAGTCATAATCCTCAGGATCTGCTCAAACTGCAGAAAGCCGTGCTGGAGGATGGTGCGGATGTGGCCATCGGTTCAAGATATGTTACTGGTGTAAACGTGGTGAACTGGCCCATGGGGCGTGTGTTGATGAGCTATTTTGCGTCCAAGTACGTACGCTTAATCACCGGCCTTCCGGTACATGACGCCACTGCCGGTTTTGTGGGATACAGCCGCAAGGCTCTGGCATGCCTTCCTCTTGATGAAATCAAGTTCAAGGGATATGCTTTCCAGATTGAGATGAAATTCAACGCATATAAATATCGTCTCAAGATTGTGGAAATTCCCATCATCTTTGTAAACCGTGTCCTGGGTACCAGCAAGATGAGCGGAGGTATTTTCAATGAGGCTGTATGGGGTGTGATACGGCTCCGCTGGAACAGCTTCTTCAAGAAATTTCCGGACTGCAGTAAAAAATGAACCGCAGCCTGCTCATCCGTAATTGCCGCCTGGCTTCCAGTCCTGCTCAGAGCGGAGCCATTGTATCCGTTGATTCCTGCGGCATTATCCGTGCGGCAGGATTGGCTGACGTACCGGCAGACATTGAATATGGCAGAGTAATTGATGCGGAAGGCGCATTGGTATTCCCCGGTCTGATAGACAGCCACGTACACCTGAGGGAACCGGGAATGGAGCATAAGGGTGACATGCACTCTGAGAGCCGCGCCCTCCTCTCCGGCGGTATTACCTCCTTTTTTGATATGCCCAATACTGTGCCTCCCACATTCTCACCGGTTCAGGTGGCGGACAAGATGTGCAGGGCAGCGGAAAAATCGGTGTGTAATTACTCTTTTTTTGTGGCGGCATGTGACCGGACAATGGATTTTCTTATGCCGGGACCGAGACTGTTCCCCGGTGTAAAACTCTTTATGGGAAGCACCACAGGGGCATTAGGCGCTCCGTCCGGGAAGATGCTTGAAGATCTTTTCAGGGTATGTTCTGAGCTGAGAATCCCCATTATGGTTCACGCTGAGGATAATGAAATCATAGCGCGTAATACTGCAGAGGCCATTGGCAGATATGGTTCAAGAGAAGCCGTACCTCTCTCAGAGCACCACCGTATCCGCAGTGCGCAGGCATGTCTGCGGTCAACGGCTGAGGCTGTCAATTTGGCTCATAAGTTCGGTACGCGGCTCCATATAGCCCATATAACCACTGCGACAGAAGTTAAGGAATTCCTCACTCCCGGGCCCGTTGAGAGCAAACTCATCACCGCAGAAACCACACCTCTGTATCTTGACCCGGAACTGTGCTCTCCTGAACGGAGGTCATGGCGCCATAAAGTCAATCCTGCCATCAAGGAAACAGAAGACAGGCAAACACTTTTGGAAGCCCTGCTTGACGGACGCATTGAAACCATCGGAACTGACCATGCTCCCCATCTTCCGGCGGAAAAGCAGGGAGGCGCTCTCACGGCAGCCTCAGGAGCGCCTGGTGCTCAGCACGCCCTGGTGAGAATGTTGGAATACCTAAGTCCTGAACTCATTGCAGAAAAAATGTCCGCCAATCCGGCCAGATTATTTGGCACACCTCTGCGCGGAGAACTCAGACCGGGGTATGTGGCGGACCTCGCAATTGTTTCTGCGTGTGAACCTTATACCATATCCGACAGTGACAGCATCAGCAGGGCCGGATGGACTCCATTCCATGGTCTGAAAGCTTCTCACCGCATTCAAGAGGTAAATGTGGTTTCACCGTCAGCCCTCGTGTTTGGGTGCTGAGCTCAGTTCAATTACCTC
>CAZNBD010000063.1:0-1925 GCA_964571405.1 uncultured Bacteroides sp.
GCAAGTATTTTTTCTCTTATACCACCCACCGGAAGAACCCGGCCGCGCAGTGTTATTTCACCGGTCATGGCAGTGCGTGCGGTAACTCTCTTCTGCCGCAGTGCGCTCACCATGGCTGTTACAATGGTTATACCGGCACTCGGGCCGTCCTTGGGCACGGCACCCTCCGGGAAATGGATGTGGATGTTATAACGTTCAAGAACGCTGCGGTCCACTCCGATTTCCTCTGCATTGGCCTTTATCCATTCATATGCAATGGAGGCTGATTCCTTCATCACGTTGCCCAGGTTTCCCGTCAGTGACAGACGCGGTTCCTTGGCCGGAGACAGACTGGCTTCTGCAAGGAGAATTTCACCTCCAACTTCCGTCCAGGCCAGACCGGTTACCACTCCGGCAATGTCATTTCCTTCATAAGCGTCCGGGATATGGGGCGCAAGTCCCAACAGTGCATAAAGGTCTGACGGTTCAATGGTCTCAGGGAAAGGTTTGTCCTGCATCTTGTACAGGACAGCCTTACGTGCCAGTGCACTGAGCCTTTTCTCAAGCTGACGCACTCCGCTCTCTGATGTATAATTCCGTATCAGGGCCATCAGTCCTTCATCTGAAATTTTCAGTTCCTCGCTGTCAAGCTTTGAGCTTTCCAGCAGACGCGGAATGAGGTGCCTGCGTGCAATCTCCATCTTTTCCTCAACCAGGTAACCGCTTATGTCAATTATCTCCATGCGGTCAAGCAGGGGACGGGGAATGGTACTCAGGGTATTGGCGGTGGCTATAAACAGAACGTTGGACAGGTCAAAGTCCACATCAATGTAATTGTCATGGAAATGACAGTTCTGCTCCGGGTCCAGAACCTCAAGGAGGGCTGCGGAGGGATCGCCCTTGTAGCTGTTGCCTATTTTATCAATTTCATCAAGGAGGAGAACCGGGTTTGTGACATTGACGCGCTTCATGGCATCAATAATGCGCCCGGGCATAGCACCGATATAAGTGCGTCTGTGTCCGCGGATTTCACTCTCATCATGGAGGCCTCCCAGGCTGACGCGCTCATATTTGCGCCCCAGTGCCTTGGCCACTGATTTTCCCACAGAAGTCTTTCCCACACCGGGTGCGCCAACCAGGCAGATGATGGGGCTCTTTCCCTCAGGATTATGGATTATCATGGCCAGCTGCTCCAGAATGCGCTCCTTGACCTTCTCAAGCCCGTAATGGTCAGACTCAAGAATATCAGAAGCCTCGCCGAGATTGGCATTTGTCTTGGTGAAATTATTCCACGGGAGTGAGACCAGGGTGTCAAGATATGAATACTGGATGGAGTAATCCGGAGAAGACGGGTTGAAACGCCGCATTTTCTCCGCTTCTTTCTTGAAAGTCTCCAGTGTGCTCTTGGGCATGCCGCATTTCTCAGCGCGGCTTATCAGATTGTCAACATCATCCTTTTCATCACCGTAAAGGGTTTCCCGGATGGCTTCCATCTGCTGCTGAAGGAACATGTTGCGCTGATTCTCCTCCATGGCCTGACGGGCTTTCTGGGCCACTGATTCTGTGATATCGATTTTGGTCCGGAAAAGACCGATCTGAAACAGTAATCCCTCCGCACGCTTGTCCATGGACGTGTATGAAAGCAATTCGCTTTTATCTGCCACAGGAATGGGGAGATGAGTACACAGGAAATTCACCAGGTCGTTATCACCGCCGGTGTTCTTTATGCCCTCTGAAAGATGGTTGGGGTCTCCGCTGACTTTCAGAGCCTCCGTAATTGTCTCCCGGCAGAGCTGCACAGTGGTGTGGTAAGAATCCTTCAGGCCTTTGGGAACATAATCCTGGAGAGGGGACACGCGGGCGTACAGAAATTCTTTTCCGAACGGCTTGGCACACCTGGAACTCTCAATCTTGAAGCTGTGACGTGCATGTACCACTGCCACAAG
>CAZNBD010000063.1:2025-10371 GCA_964571405.1 uncultured Bacteroides sp.
TGCACCTGTACGGGGCCGGATGGTATTTCTGAAAATTTCTTTGAATCGCTCATATAAAGTGTTGTGGCAAAAACTATGCCAAAAATTTTAAAGGACAAAGGCTACTTCCTTGAACGCGTAGGAACCTCCGTCCGATAGTGTTAAGGTACCGTCCGCTGCTATTGAAGCAATGGAGGCTCTGAACAGCGTGCCGTCAGCGCGCCGGAAAGGCCATTCACCTTCCCCGCGCCAGAGCCGGCTGCGGTACCGTTTCATCAGGGAGTCACTGTCTCCGCCGTAATTCTCTACGGCTGTCGTTATGGACTCAGTCACTGAGCTCAGGATTTTATCAAGCTCAAATTCCTTGTCTGTCAGTTGGTAAAGGCTCACCGGATTGGGAGCGTCACTGTAAAAGACCTCCTGATTGACATTGAGTCCTATGCCGGCAATACTGCGTGATATCACACTCCCGCTCAGTGAGTTTTCTATCAGAATCCCTGAGATTTTCCTGTCACCGACATAAATGTCATTGGGCCACTTCACTGCAGCCCTCAGGTCAGAACCTGCTGAAGCGAGAGCCGCATCAACATTCTCTGCCACAGCCAGTGCCACCAACATGCTCAGTTCAAACTGTCTCACGGCGGGAATGGAGGCCGG
This sequence comes from uncultured Bacteroides sp., assembly GCA_964571405.1. Classification (GTDB taxonomy): domain Bacteria; phylum Bacteroidota; class Bacteroidia; order Bacteroidales; family Muribaculaceae; genus CAG-873. The sequence goes on from CAZNBD010000063.1 coordinate 2,662, forward strand.
ACGGAGTAAGATGGAGAACGTGAGGTTTTTCCCCGGCTCGGACTCCCATGAATTACCTCGTTGACCGCGCCCGGCCGTCTGACAGTCTGTAACCACCACCGTTCCGGCCCGGGCCTCCGGCATGGCAGCCAGTTCGGCACTTGTACTCCGGCAGGTGGGGATACGGATTATGTTGACGCTCATTCGCTGATGGTGAGGGTACGCGCTTCTGTTTCCGGGTCTACGGTTATTTTAACATGTACGGTATCCTCCGGGAGTGCGGCTGCTATGCGTTCAGGCCATTCTATCAGACAGATACTGCCGGAATCAAAGTAATCCTCTATACCTAACTCCAGTGCCTCCTCCAGGGATTCAACACGGTAAAAGTCAAAATGATTGATCAGTTCCGCTGTGGTATCTGAACGGTATTCGTTTATCAGGGCAAATGTGGGGGATGCGGTTTCTTCCGGGTCAACTCCCAATTCTTTGGCCAGCGCGTTTATGAATGTTGTTTTTCCGGCTCCCATGTCTCCGTAAAAAGCAAATACGGTGTTATCTCCCATGAGGGAGGCAAATTCATGGGCGGCGGCCTCAAGGGCTCCTTCGTTGGGAATAGTGATGGTTTTCATTTTGGGTTCATAGTTATCAGGGGCACAAGCATTTCCTCCATGGATATGCCTCCGTGCTGGAACGTGCCTCCGTAATACTGTACGTAATAATTGAAATTATTGGGATAGGCAAAGAAGTCAAACGGTGCGGCATAGATATAAGCCGTTGACACGTTGGGGGAGGGGAGTCCCATCTGGCCGGGATGGCGCATCTCGTAAACTGCCTTGGGGTTATAATCCAGGTTTTTGCCTAATTTATATCTCAGATTGGTGTTGGTTGCCTTGTCTCCAACCACCTTGATGGGATTGTCAACGCGGATGGTGCCGTGGTCTGTGGTCAGGACAATCTTCCAGCCCTTCTGTGCAACCTTGCGGAATATTTCCAGGGCTGAGGAGTGTCTGAACCAACTCTCTGTCAGGGAACGGTAAGCGGCGTTGGTGGCCGCAAGCTCACGTATCATCCTGCTCTCCGTGCGTGCGTGGGAGAGCATATCGATAAAGTTGAGTACTATAACAGTCAAATTGTTGTTCTCCAGACGGTTGAATTCTCGCAGCAGCTTTTCTCCGGCGGAATTATCGTTTATCTTATGGTAAGAAAAACGGTACTTCTTCCGGTATCTTTCAATCAGGGTGGAAATCAACGGGCTTTCATTGAGGTTCTTGCCTTCCTCTGAATCTTCATCAACCCACAGCTCCGGAAACATCTTTTCAATCTGAGAAGGCATCAGGCCGGAGAAGATGGCATTACGCGCATACTGTGTGGCGGTGGGCAGGATGGTGGTGTACAGCTGCTCATCAAAGGTGAAGTACTCCGCCAGCATGGGCTTGATGGTATTCCACTGGTCCAGACGGAAATTATCAATCAGGACAAAAACCACCTTATCCCCGTTGTCAAGCAGAGGAAATACTTTCCTGGGGAGGATGCGCGGACTCATCAGCGGTGCATCATCGCCCGGTCCGTCAGGACCTATCCATTTATCATAATTGCGCCGGATATACTTGAAGAACTCATTGTCAGCATCCCTGAGCTGGGTGGCAAGCATCTCATCCATGTTGGTATCCGTGGATGCCAGCTCCAGTTCCCTGTAAACCAGGCGTCTGTATAACTCATACCAGTCCTCCGGAGTGGAAGCAGTATTGGTAAGGGCAGACAGGGCGGAGAACTCCTCGCGGTAATCTCGGGATGTCTTTTCTGCCACAAGGCTTCCGGAGTGTACATGTTTCTTGATTGCAATCAGTATCTGATTGGGATTCACGGGCTTGATCAGATAATCTGCAATCTTGCTTCCCACGGCCTGGTCCATTATGTTTTCTTCCTCACTCTTGGTGATCATTATCACCGGCACCTGAGGAATACGCTGTTTTATCAGGGAAAGCGTTTCCAGACCAGTCAGACCGGGCATGTTTTCATCCAGGATAATGAGGTCAAAGGGATTGTTGGAGGCCATGTCAAGGGCGTCACGGCCGTTATTGGCCGTAACTACATCGTAGCCACGGTTACGCAGAAACAATATGTGGGGCTTGAGAAGGTCTATCTCATCATCAGCCCAGAGAATACGTGCACTCATCGGCAGGTTTTTGTCGGTTGCAGTTACAAAGTTAGTGATTTTTGGTCAGTCCCTGAACTTTTTTATGAAAGTTTTGAGGTCTTTTGCCGTGCCGAGCACTGTAATTGTATCTCCGGCGGCACAAACCGCTCCCTCTGCTTCAATATCCACCGGGTCATAGACGGTGTGGGAGATTCCCAGAATGTTGGTGCTGTTACGCGGATGTCCCGCTGAAACCAATTCAAGTTTGTAATCGCTTTCAAGCTTGATTTCAGACCATGGAATACCGTCCAGTGCCGGCGGTACCTCAAAGGAAACTATCATGCGTTTATCATCAACGGGGAGGGTGACAAATCCCGGACCGAGTTCCATTTCATGAGCAAAGTCCCAGGCAGCCCGCTGCTCCGGGGTGAGGATGCGGTCTATATTGAAGCTCTCAAGGATGGCCTGATGGACCTGGTCTGTGGCGCGGGCGTAAATATGTTTAACTCCGGCCTTTTTCAGGAGCGCCACGGTGCGGATGGATGCCCCGAAGTTCTCACCGATGGCCACTACCACCACATCCACATTTGTCAGGGGCAGTACGTTCAGGGCGCTTTCCTCCGTGGAGTCTATCAGGTAAACTGTGGAGATGTAATCCTTGATGGCATCCACATGATTCTGACAGTTATCGGCGCCAATTACCTCGTTCCCCAGATCGGTGAGGTCTCGTGCAAGGTTCTCTCCAAATATTCCAAGTCCTATTATCAGGTATCTCATATGCTTGATTTTTTATTCTTTAATTGATTACAACATCTTCCTGCGGGAGGTGCTCGGAGAGGTCAGCCGTTTCCGGCATCAGTCCCATCAGTACAGACGTCACTCCCACACGCCCCAGGAACATCATGGCGGCCAGCAGGAATTTGGACGCCGCACTCAACTGAGTCGTTATGCCGGTGGAAAGGCCGTTTGTACAAACCGCACTGAGGCACTCAAACAGTACGTCACGCGTACTGAATCCCGGTTCAAGGAGCAGTATAGTGACGGATACAAAAATTATTACCATGATTGAGGTGACAATCACGGCATTGGCGCGCAGTACTGAAGAGGATGCTATCCGGCGTCCGAAAACAGTTACACCTTTGTGTCCGTGGAGCAGGGAACGCAGGGACAGAAATGCCACTGCAACTGTATTCACCTTAACACCGCCTGCCATACTCTGTGACGCTCCGCCTATCCACATCAGTACCATCATTACCAGCATGGTCACATTCAGGAACAGGGCCGGTGAGATGGGCGCAAATCCTGCTGAACGCGCTGTGGCCGAGGCAAAGATACTCTGCACAATCTTCTTCCCTAAAGGAAAACCGGCCATGGAATGTCCGCCCTCCAGGAGGAAGAAGGCAAGAGCTCCACCCACAAACAGGATGCCGGAAAACACCAGTACCAGTTTGGTATTGAGGTCATAAACATGCATGCGCCGCTGAGGCATCCGGCGTCCTGATATACGGGACCGCAGACGCAGCAGATATTCCTTGATTACTTCCTTGAAATTGACCAGATTGGGGAAGCCTATTCCGCCCGCCAGTATAAGTACCGTCAGGACTATGTATATACTCTGACTGCCATTGAGCAGGGCTGGATTGGCCAGGCCGTCAGGTATGGTGCTGAACCCGGAATTGGTAAAAGCGGCTATTGAGTGGAACGCTGCCGTTCCTAATCTGTCTGTAACTGACGGCATCCATTCAGGGTCTATGGTAAAGAATATACCCACAGCCCCCATTGCCTCCACAACCAAGGTGAATCCAAGTATATATATCATCACCGGTACAAGGGCTGTCATGCTCTTTGAGTATATGAAGTCTCTGATAAGGAGTTGATTATAAATGGAGGTGCGTCCGGTGAAAAACAGGCTGAAAAAGCTGGTGAAGGTGAGTACTCCCAGGGCGCCTATCTGCATCAGTACCGCCAGAACCACCCAGCCGAGCGGTGTGAACGCTGTTGGTACATCTACTGAGGACAGTCCGGTCATGCTCACTGCGCTTGAGGCCACAAAGAGGGCGTCGCTGAAATGAAGCCCTGAAGTGGAGCAGCGGGGTAGCATCAGAACCAGACTCCCGGCAAGGATAAAGAACAGAAAACTGCCGCTCAGTATCAGAGACGGATTGGTGCGCCTGCTCAGGGCCCACATCAGTCCGCGGCTCAGTTCTGCCAGAGAGTAAAGGCCCATGGTGATGAAGAAATACCAGTTTCCGGTGAATATTTTCAGCACAATCACCACCCGGGCAAGGTGTGGGAACAGGACTGGAATAAAGGCTAACAGGATTGCCGTATTGCCTATCCATTTAATGGTCCTGCCGGTCAGGCTGCCGCTGTTGTCGCGCCGGAAGATTGCCCTGAAAATTATATCCGCTGAATAAATGAACATGCTTGCATGGAGTATCCGGAGCAGGTAAGCATGGTTCAGGGAGGTGTGGTCAAATCCCACATAAACCACCATGGTTACCGTTGAGGCCACTGCCGCAATGAATGAAAGGACGCTGAAAATACCGGCACCCACACGCCCCAGGCGGTGCATGTCGCCATGAAGGGCCAGCATGCGCCATCGCATGCGGCCGGATAGCTGTTTCATTCTGCTGCGGAGTTCCTCTTTCATATGATATTATAACCTCCGCTGCACCGGATTAGTTCAGTTTCTCTTTCAGGTATTTACCGGTATAGGAATCAGGACATGCAGCCACCTCCTCCGGGGTGCCGCAGATTACCAGATTTCCGCCTGCCCGCCCTCCTTCAGGACCCAGGTCAATGACATGGTCCGCACACTTGATTACATCCATGTTATGCTCCACCACAACAATGGTGTGCCCCTGGGATATCAGCCGGTCAAACGCATGCATCAGCACATTGATGTCATGGAAATGAAGCCCGGTGGTGGGCTCGTCAAAGATGAACAGCGTGGGTGTGCTTTTTTCTCCACTCAGGAAATAAGCCAGCTTGACACGCTGATTCTCACCGCCGGAAAGGGTGCTGCTGCTCTGACCGAGTTTTATGTATCCCAATCCTACTTCCTGCAGCGGAAGCAGACGGCGAACTATTCGCTTTTCAATCGTTCCGTCTGAAGCGCCGAAGAAACTGATGGCCTCATCAACTGTCATGTCAAGAACATCTGCAATATCCTTGTCACGGTACTTGACATCCAGAACCTCGCGCTTGAACCGGCGGCCGTGGCACTGTTCACATTCTATTGTCACATCGGCCAGGAATTGCATCTCGATTCTTATCACTCCTTCACCCTTGCATGCCTCGCAGCGGCCGCCCTCGGTATTGAATGAGAAATGTGCCGGAGTGAGGTCAAGCTGCTTGGCCGCCTGCTGAGAGGCGTAAAGCTGACGGATTTCATCGTAGGCCTTCAGGTAAGTGGCCGGATTGGAACGTGTGGAAAGCCCTATCGGGTTCTGGTCAACAAATACCACTTCTCCCACCCTGTTGACATCACCGCTCAGACCGGCAAAATCTCCCGGAGCTTCACCCTCGCCATTGACCTGCCGGTACATGGCACGGTAAAAGATATCCCGTACAAGTGTGGATTTACCGGAGCCGCTCACGCCCGTAACTGCCGTAAATACGCCCAGGGGAAAGTCAACATCTATGCCCTTGAGATTGTGTCCTGAAGCCTTGTTGACACGGATTTTATCCCTGAATTTGCGGCGTTTGCGCGGAACACTGATTTTCATCCGTCCGTCAAGGTATTTGGCTGTATAAGAATCAGATTTGCTCACATCCTCAATAGGACCGCTGAAAACAATTTCGCCTCCAAGACGCCCCGCATCAGGCCCGACATCTATCAGATAATCAGCCGCACGGATAATCTCCTCATCATGCTCAACAACCACAACGGTATTGCCCAAATCACGCAGCTTGTACAGCACGCTGATTAACCTGTCCGTATCACGGGAGTGCAGACCAATGGAAGGCTCGTCAAGAATGTATATGGAACCCACCAGGGAGGAACCCAGGGATGTTGCAAGATTGATTCTTTGACTTTCTCCGCCGGACAGACTGTTACTCATACGGTCAAGAGTGAGATAGCCCAGGCCAACATCATTCAGGAAAGTAAGGCGCTTGCGGATCTCAAGAAGCAATCTCTCTGCCACATGGCTGTCCTGCTCGTTCAGGGTCAGTTGCTCAAACCATGGCAGAAGGTCAGACACAGGCATGGAAACCAATTCAGTAATAGTCTTTCCACCCACAAGGACATACTGAGCCTCAGGGCGCAGACGTGTACCTCCACAGTGACGGCACGTAGTCTTGCCGCGGTAACGTGCAAGTATCATTCTGAACTCAATAGCCTGCCGCTGTGAGGATACCCAGTCAAAATAATCCATAATACCCTTGATACCCCTCCCCGTATCACCTTTCCAGAGCAGATCCTTGTCAGCCTTACTCAGTTCATTGTAAGGAGTATGGATGGGGAAACCCTTGGCCGCGTGTATGAAATCTGATTTCCACAGACGGGATTTGGGTCCGCGCCAGGGCGCAACAGCATCATCATATATAGACGCATGGCGGTTAGGAATCACAAGATTCTCGGCAATATCAAGAGTATTGCCGAAACCCTCGCACACAGGACACGCACCTATCGGATTATTGAAATTGAACATCTGCTCGGAAACCTCACGGAAAGTAATACCATCGGCTTCAAAGCGCGTGGAAAAATCCTGCAGCTCCATCTTCCCGTCCTTGTCCCAGTGAGCCAGCACCATACGGTCATGACCCTCAAAAAAAGCACTCTCAGCGCTCTCAGCCAAACGTGAAACCTCATCCTCGCCCGTACCCGTCACCAGACGGTCAATCAGAAGAAGAGGCAACTCATTGCTCTCACCCTCATCAGGAACATAATCCTCAAAAGAAATAAACCTCCCGTCCCGGGACAGAAGACGTGAGTAACCCTCAGAACGGAAAATCTCCAGCTGCTGAGCCAGACTCCTACCCTCAGGAAGCTCAATAGGAACCGCAACAGCAATACGTGTACCCTCCGGCAGGGCAGCCGCAGCCGCCAGAACATCCTCCACAGTATGCTTCTTCACCTCAACCCCGCTTACAGGAGAAAAAGTGTGACCCACGCGGCCGAAAAGCATCCGCAGATAATCATAAATCTCAGTGGACGTACCGACAGTAGAACGGGGATTACGCGTATTAACCTTCTGCTCAATGGCAATAGCCGGCGGAAGACCGCGGATAAAATCACATTCAGGCTTACGGAGACGGCCCATAAACTGACGTGCGTAAGCAGAAAGACTCTCAACATACCTCCGCCGCCCCTCCGCATAAAGAGTATCAAAAGCAAGAGAAGACTTACCGCTCCCGCTCAGGCCCGTAATCACCACAAGTTTATTACGGGGAATCTCAAGATCAATATTTTTCAGATTATTGACCCTCGCCCCCTTAATCATTATATTGGAAACTGACATATAAACAAAATTATAGAAAATTGAAACCTCAAAACTATATAACTTACAAAGATAACAAAAATCCCACCAATTTCCAAACAAACCCATAAAAGAATAAAAAACCAAGAGGGGGTCTTGGTTTTTTGG